>JBCBCD010000606.1:0-4884 GCA_038530915.1 Bacteroidota bacterium | reverse complement strand
TCATCTTATTCGGATTGTTTTTATTGTACTTGACTTTTAAAAAAGATATTCTCAAAGTACTGTCTGGTAAATCCAGTGTTTCCTACGAAGTAATTAAAGAAAGTGGAAAGAAGGAGAAACCAGCAGGTATATTTACCTCTTCTAAAGTGGATTCTTTTCTTGAAAAACAAGATGCGATAAATAAAGGAAATAAATCAAATTTTAGCACTTCTTCTTCCTCTAATTCAATTAAGTCGATAAGTCAAGAGTTGAAAAAAGATAGATCTAAAAACTCAGAGGCCAAGAAAAGTGATCATAGTCGTTTTATGCCAAACTCAAATAAAGAAGAAGATTAAGATCAGGAGTGAGCGTCGTTACTTCTTTTAATCCCTAGTTTCTTCATCCTGGAAGCCAATGTAGTAGGCTTCATTTTTAAAATCTCAGCGGCACCTCCTTCTCCACTAACTTGCCAATTGGTATGTTTCAAAACTTTAATGATGTACTGCCTTTGAACTTCGTCTAGTGCAATAAGAGTAGGTTCTATGACTGTTTCGGTTGAAGTATTTTGATTCTGCAAAGGTAGAGCCGGCAATAATCCATCAATGGTTAATTTTCCATCTTTCGAAACTATCATGGCTCTTTCAATGATGTTTTCCAACTCTCTAATATTCCCGGGAAATGGATAGGCCTGCAAGGCAGCAATGACTTTTTGAGGAATATTTGAAATTGTCTTTCCAATTCGAGAGGCATGTTTTTCACAGAAATGTCTAACCAATATAGGTATATCATCCAGTCGCTCTTTTAGAGGTGGGAGATGTATGGGAAATACATGCAGGCGATAATACAGGTCAGCTCTAAAGTTTCCAGCTTCTACTTCAGCTTTCAGATCCCTGTTTGTTGCGGCTATGATTCTGGTATTGACTTTGATGACTTCTTTGCCACCTAGTCTTTCAATTTCTCCTTCTTGCAATGCACGGAGCAATTTAGCTTGTAGTTCGATTGGAAGTTCACCTATTTCATCGAGGAATAAAGTACCCTGGTGAGCCAATTCAAAACGACCTACTTTTGTAGAGACAGCACCAGTAAAAGCTCCTTTTTCATGACCAAACAATTCGCTTTCAATAAGGTTAGCTGGAAGGGCAGCACAGTTGACTTTAATAATAGAGCGTTTGTTTCTTTTGCTCAAGCGATGAATGATCCTGGCTATTAATTCTTTTCCTGTGCCTGATTCTCCCGTTATGAGCACCGTAGAAGCAGTAGCTGCTACTTGTTCTACCTGTTGTAGAACAGTTCTAAATTTGTCATTTTGACTGATGAGTTCCTCATAATTGTTTTGGAGTTTGATCTCTTCTTCAAGCAAGTTTTTTTCTGCTTCTAATTGCTCTTTCAAAGCCTTAATTTCAAATAAAGCACCTCTTAATGCAGCTTCTTTTTGTTTTCTTTCCGTAATATCTCTAACGATTGAACAGGTAAATTCTTGGCCTTCCACTTCAATGGAATTGGTCGCAATTTCTACCGGAATAGCCTTACCTGATTTTGTGTAATGAGTAGATTCGAAAAGTACGGCACCTTCTTTTTTAATATTATCAAAAGCTTCTTCTAAAGATACCGAATCAAAATTGCGATTGACCATCAAAATGGACTGATCGACCAATTCATGATAAGCATAGCCCAGACGCTCACAGGCAGCATGGTTGACATGCTGTATGGTACCGTCTCTGCTGATCCAGAAAATGGCATCCTGTGCTCGATGGATGGTAAATTGTGTAAGTAAGGCGATACTTTCTTTAGAAATCATAAATCTTCTTCTAATAATAAGTGTATACCAAAATTAAGTAGTTGTACAAAAATAATTAGTGTTTTTGATCGATCAGGTTTTTAGAGCTGATCGAGGCGGATTCGCAAGGTGATTCATATCAGCTGAGAATTCAACAAAGAGCAGCTCAAAAAGATGACATCATAAAGTGATAATTATTTTTGTCCAACTACTTAAGCTTGAAAAGTTAATAATACAATTTCTAATCTATGTTTAGGTTGTAGGGTGTAGAGGGATAATAAAAACAGTTGTTTTTCAATCTTCTACACACTACCCCCTGCCCACTACACAAAAATGGATCATCATAATTAGTCAACTCATTAACAGCATAAACTTCCATTTCAAATTTACGGATTACATAAATATTGTCACATCAAGACGAAAAGCTTATTTTGTAGCAATGAAAACTACGAACAGACAGCGAATAGGGATTTTGATTACATTTAGTTTTCTACTCTTCTTGTTGGGAGGGTATTTGGTTGGCACAGGAATCTTACAGACCTATGCCGAGCAAGCATTTAATGATCTACTGCAACGCAGACTTCCACCTAATTATTCATTCGCTTATGAGAAACTTAATCTCAATTGGCAAGGTAAAGAACTGGCACTTTCTGACATCGTCATCCGAATAGATAGTGCTGCCCTAGAGACTCACGAAGGTCGATATTATGAATTGACCGTACCGGAATTTAGAATCAAACTGGAATCACTGCTCAGTATTTTAGAAGAACGGGAGTTAGTCATTGAAGGGATTGCGATCATAGATCCAAAAATTGACATCAAAGATTTTGCAAAAAACGAAGAGAAGGAAATCACTGTCACCTCAGAATCGGTCAATATATTAGAATTTGTCGCTCAATACCTGGGATTACTAGAAGTAGAGGCTTTTCAAATACAAAATGCAAACATCCACTATGACAAAGACAATGGAGATCATATGGAAAAATTTGTATTGAAAGATCTGGATTTTAAGCTTCGAGAATTGATGATTGATTCTACAGCTTCCCGGAACAACTTTTTCAATGCAAAATCTATCGAATTAATCATTAATGAACAGCAGTTTTTCTTGGATGATGGGGTACATCAGGTATCCTTTGATCAATTTAGAATATCTACTCAAGATTCACTTTTGAGCTTAGAAAACTTTGTATTGGAGCCGGTAGCAAAAGTGGTCGATCCTCTAAATCCGGTTTACAATGTCCATGTGCCCATATTGCGTTTTGATGGTTTTGATTACAACAGCACCTACCTGGAAGGAGCTTTCAACATCGATCAATTGATTTTGGAAAGACCTACTATTTATATTGAAGAACCAAGGGTAGCACCTTCACCCAAAGATTCCACTCAAAATGCTTTTGAAAGCATACTACAAAAAGTAACACCTAAGTTGAATGTCCATCACCTCCGAATGCTTGATGCACAGGTGGATCTTTACCTTAGAGCATTAAAACACCGTAAGCTTCAATTTGATCTGGACCATTTAGATGTATATGATTGCCAATTAGATGCAGATGATCTATATTTTACCCGAGACAATTTACCCTTTCAAAGCTTTGATTTATTGGTCAACAATTTTAAAGAAATGTTGCCTGACCAACTGCATCAGGTGTCTTTTGACCAAATAGCAGTTAGTTCTGAACAAAAACTGCTTAGGATTAATAATTTTTCTTATGCTCCACGTAATCCTCAACCACATGCCAGGAGGACCAAGATGGTGCATCAAATCAAACAGATCAAAGCGACCGGAGTTGATTACTTTGATTTACTATTCGGATCTCCAATCCGCTTGTCTTATCTGGAATTGTTAGAACCCACCTCTAAAATTATTTCTTCATTGGACTCTACTGCTCAAGGTGCTTTCGATTTCAAGAGTTTTGTAAAAAACCTTAAATCTATTTACCTGAATAAAAGTTTGATCCAACAGATTCAAATAAAAAATGGAAATTTTGAATTGAACGAGGAATTGGTCATTTCAAATTATGATCTCCAATTGGATGCCTTAAGCCTGAATCCAAAGTATGAATTCATTGAATCTTTTTTTGAGCAAATGGCTCTGAAAACAGGACCATTGAAATATGAAAAAGAAGGACAAAAAATTTCCTTGGCAAATTTCGAAACAGATGGTTATCAATCAAAGTTTCAAGATGTCAAAGCCTTCATCAAATTACCGCATCATGAGATAGACTTAAAACTGGGACAATTGGATATACAAACTGCCTCAATCGACAGTTTGCTCAATCAAAATTATGAGGCGGATTCTTTGTATTTTAAAGATTTGGTTTTGGATGTTGAGTCTTCTCAACCAGAGCGCAAGGAGAATGAAATAAAGAATGACAGCAGCTCTTTAGACTTTAGTATAAAGCATACCCAATTTGATAATATTGAATTGACTTGGCAACTTCCCGATAGTAGTCTTTTAGAAATAGATAGCATTGATGCAGAACTGGCACTGGACGAAGGATGGGATTTGCTAGCGCTAAAAACACAGCATATTTCCTTTGAATCTCCTGCCTTTAGTCACGATATTGAATTGGAGGAGTTTTTGAAAAAAGAAGTGGATTATTCTTTTGATTTATTGGGTTTGAAACTGACACCCAAGCATGATTCACTTCTCTTGCAGCATGTGGTAGAAGTGCCTGTTATCGCTATGAAATCATGGGACAAACAAGCTTGGGAGAAGGATTCTGTTATAAATTTAGAAGCAATAGAGTTAGCAGGTCCACAAATAGCCTTACAATTGCTTAATGATGAGGAGCCTGTAAAAAAGGAAAATGATCCTACACGAAAAGCCATACCCATTAATATTAATAGGATAGCAGTAAAAAACAGCAATATCACTGGCTTGGTGGCACAAGAAAAAGACACCTTATCTTTTCATATTCCTACACTAGATTTGAATCTCCAACAATTTGAGTTAGCCGAAAAACCTCCTAAAAGCTGGCTGGACCATTTTGAAACGTTGGCCTTAAACTTGAATCAGGGCTTAACATTCAGGCATCCCAATTTTGACCTGAGAACAGAAGGGTTTGCTTACCAAAGTGAGACAGAAGAAATGGCGTTTGATAAAATCTCCTTTTATCAAAAAAATG
>JBCBCD010000605.1:4007-4885 GCA_038530915.1 Bacteroidota bacterium | reverse complement strand
TCTACACCAGTGCTTGCACATAAATGATCAAAAACATAATCATAGTAGATAATCTTGTAAATGATTACTGTGGATTAGAGGAGCGATTCTTTAAAAATAATGTTCACATTGGTTGGTTAGAAGCTGAAAGCTTGTTTGGCGAATTTGAAAGCCAAGAGGTTGGCCCCATACCATCATTTCTTTCCTTTCAAAAATCGCAAGCATCTAGCCATGTCATTTATATCCGCGATTGCTATGATGAGAAGGAACTCTTTGATCGAGATCATTTAGAACGTTTGGGCAACCATTGTATCAAAGATACGGAAGGGGCCGAACTCGTCACTTCTATAAAAAACAATGTAGAACCCAATCGCATTATTGACCACCAAGGGCTTTCTTTTCCTCTGGAAGCTTTCAATAAAGAGCTGACTACTTTTGCCAATGTTGATCTTTTCGATTTCAGAAAAAGGACCACTACCAATGATCACATCAAATTTCTCATTTTAGGTTTTCATACCGAAAGAAGGGTTTTTTCATTGGCCAATATCCTGCGTAATTTTTATGGATTCAGAGAGGTAGCAGTTTTCTCTCATTTTTTGTCCAGTGCCAATAAGGAGGCTCATTTCAATGCACTTCAGTATCAATTTCCAGACAATCTTATACAAGTCATTTACAATACAGACCGTTTAGCAGACTACCTCAATCAGGATTTAAGTTTTCTGGATCGATATGAACTAAATTCTGTGAAGATAGGTCCACAAGAAGCAGCTTCAGATTTAAACAAGCACCAAAAAAACATAATTGAGTCCATCTGTATGAATTGGACCAATGCAGAATTGAAACAACTCAGTACAGGATATAGTAATAGTAAAATCTTTTTGGCAGAGGGAAAGAGGTAC
>JBCBCD010000605.1:0-3997 GCA_038530915.1 Bacteroidota bacterium | reverse complement strand
TGTCATCAAAGTAGATAGCCACCAACCCATAAGACTGGAGGTCAAAGGATACAACCAGGTAAAAGAGTTACTGGGTAAGCACATCCCTTCCTTTAAGTTTCCGGTCGTTTCTGGAGAATATTCCGGAGTCGCTATGGAATTGGCTTCTATGGAAGGCAAGCCCATGACTTTACAAGAACATCTGGTGCAAGCTGATGATGATAGCACCTTACAGGCATTTATTCTCATGCTAAATAGAGCACTGAAGTTAATGTCAAAACGATTGTACCTTAATACCAAAAGAATTAGGAGACTTGCACCCTATAGGCATTTCAAATTATATCTTGATCAGCACACCAAATGGTTGGAAGAAAACCTCAATAATGTTCTCCGCTATCCAAATGAACATATTTTTATCTCTTCAGAGGCGATAGTGAGTATGTTTAATATGATTAGGAAAAACAATGATGCGATATACAGTGAGATGTGCATTGCTCATGGAGATTTAAACCTGGCAAACATCATTACCGATACTCACAAAAACCTTTGGGCTATAGATTGGACACATACTGATCTGCACCCGATGGGAATTGACTTTGCCAAGATGGAGAATGACATCAAGTTTGTCATCTCGAAAGAGCTGGATCTTTCAGATTCAATTAAATTGCGAGAGCTGGAAGAATACTTATTAAACCATCAATTGCCTCAGCCACTGGAAGAATTACCAGAAGAGTTGGGGTTTGTTAGTGAAAACTTGAAGTTTAAAAAAATATATGAGCCCATTCGGCACATAAGAATAGCTTATCAAAAATTATCAGATGGAGCAGATTGGCTCAATTATCGGATAGCCTTATTGAAATTTGCCTTACATACATTGAGCTTTGATAAGAAAATGAACAAAGGGGAATGCACCCCTGCTCAACTGTGGTACGCTCTAATTTCTGTTGAAATTCTTCTATTCTTGCTTGTTAGTGATGATTTTCACCTAAAAACCAGAAGTGAAAGGCCGAAATCCTATCCCGATCGTTTCAGAATTTTGATAGATGCTGCAGAATGGGAGGAAGAAGCAAAAGAGTATAATCCTCCTTATCATGTTGAGAAAAGAGTTTTAGAGCTCAATAGATACATCAATCCAAAAGGGAAGGCTGATTCTGAAGATTTTTGGTCTTATCCGGAAATAATAGATTGGGGAGTAGCCTATAAACGGGATCAAGAAGATAAACCACTGAATCCCCATGGCCGCAAAGGCATCAGTGGGAGAGGAAGTCTATGGTTTTGGGGGAGTAATCCTATGATTTTTTTATGTCCAATCACTTATAATCAAAAATACAAACGCTTAGAATGCATTGTACATATTGAGTGTTCCACAAAGATGGATATTGCTTGCATACATGTGGGAAGAGACGAACCCTATGCTGATGCTATGATTCGTGCTCAACAGAAAATCAATTTAGACTTGAATGCTCACTATTCGATTAAATTACAAGAGGGCTATTTTTATGATTATAGAGAAACGGATAATTCATGGATAGAAGCTCAGGTATTTTTAATCTATATTGATGAGCCACTAGAAAATCACAAACCCACAGAAGGCTATTACTGGAAGGAGTTAGACCACCACTTAATCAATAGACTGCATTCCAGTTATGCCAATTTATTTAGAATGTCTTTGCAACACCTATACGATAAAGAAATATTAACTGATCCAATCATTTTAGACATCCTCGAAAAAACTAGCTAATGGAAAAGTATACAGACCTAATCGATAACGCCTTTACACATACCCTTACACCATGTGATAAGCCCGAAAATAAGGAAGAATGGGCAAGGCTTGGTCTTTTTATCGCCTTTCAGTTGTATCATATGATTCGCAAATGGCGTTTTCAGATCCATAAAGTAGAAAGTATAGCCAAGCATGATGGTTCTCCTACTACGAATATTGAAATGAAAATGGAGCAATTTGCCCGACGAACACTTAAAAGCTTTTATCCTGATGCACTTTTTATGGGCGAAGAAACAGGAGGAGATCCCAATACAGATGGTTATTTATTTGTTATTGATCCGGTTGATGGTACACGTAGTTTTCTTTCTGGCTTTGAGACGTATTCCATTACCTTAGCTGTACTAAAGATGAAAGCTCCTATCTTTTCATTAGTATGCTCTCCTTCTTCAGGAGATATTTACTTTAGAATAGGAATGGAACCCAGTGTGTTATTACAAATACCAACTGTTTATAAAAGAATTGACATCACCACTTTCCCATTAATTAAGTACCATGATGAAATGCCTATTTTGGTCAATCTTCATCCTTCCCGTATTGGCATTCCCTATATGCAGAAGATGTATGAACTTTGGAATCAAGGTGAAATTCAATTGGTAAGATCTGTGAGTGGTTCGCCTTCACTGCTTATGGTTGAAGCCGCAAAAACAGGTACTTTTTACATGAATACCTGGAGCACCAGTCCCACAAAACCATACGATTTAATTCCTGGCTTGCACATCGTCAATTCTACCAATTGCCTGGCCCTCAGAAGTGATGGCAATCAACTGGATGCATGGAACCACCAGGGAGTGTATGTGGTAGGTCCTAATGGAAATAATTTGAATATGTTGATGGAGGAAGTGGTGAGGTTGTAGTATTTGGTCTCTGGTCTAATTTAAAACTAACTAAGGCTAGAGACTTAAAACCAAAAACATTTATTTCTCATATAGATTCACCTCTTCAGCAATTTCCTTTAATCTTTCCAATATACCCTTATGTATCACCTCCAACTCTTTCACCTGCTTCTCTTCATTTTCCAACATAACATCGAAATCATCAAAATTATCGTCGATTTTGTTCTTTAAGTTGGAAATGTAAGTCTTGAGTTGATTATTCACTTCTGTTTCCAATTGCTCCCTTCCTTTTTCTATTTCTTGACGGTAGCCTTTAACAATTTTACGACGCTTACCACGAGTTGCAAAACCAGCAAATAGCACGCCTATAGCAGTCAAAATACCTCCTGAAATATCAAATACCGCCCCTTGTGTGACAGTAGCCAGTATAATACCGATTGCAGCAATACCACTACCCGTAGCCAGATTGGGTGAAAGGGTGGATTTATCCGGAAACAATTCTTCATCTGTGAAACTCTCAGATTTATTGACAAAGTTTCTAAAAGCTGAAGTCAATTCTTCCAGTATTCGATTTCGTTTTTCACCTATATCACTAAAGATATCGTGATTGTTTTTGAGAATGGTTTTGCTGGCACGTATTTTCAAATCTATCACTTTGGCCATTTGTTGAATGCTATCGGCCAAATCATGTACTCCATCGTCCAGTTTGGTACGGATCTCATTGTTGAGATCTTGTTCCAGACTCAAAGCCAACTGATCCAACCATTCTTTGGCAGATTGGTTTTTTACAAAAATAGAAGTGATAGAGCGACGAAGTAAAGTGAAAAAAGAAAGGCCTGTTTCTAATTCCTGAGCTTTCTTTTGTGTGATTTTATCATAACCGTTTACCAGGTTTTCTACCAATAGGTCCACCTGTTTGTTGGACTTGTTTTGTTGATGATCCAGAGTTTCTTTAATATCTGCTCTAAATTCTGTATCGGCTAGCCATTGCTCTTTTCTATCATCAAGACCTTTGGAGATGCGCTCACTTAGATTTTTGGAAATGTCAATATTGTTTTGCAATTTCAAAACAGGAGCCTGCCCACCAGTAATGTTTTTAAGGATATAAGACCGCACAGCTTCAAAACCACTGCTTTCATCTTTGCCTTCTAACTCATCCTTAGCAGAAACAGCAAAAACTTGTGGTGACTCAATGCCTTTTTTCTCAGCATATTCAGACACTCCTTTAATGTTAACCGAGAGGTCATCTTCTGGCAACAAATCTTTTTGTTGTAGAACAAAAATAATCTTCTTGCGCCAATCTTTATGAATGAAATCGAAGAACTCCCAAGCCGACTGGCGATAAGGGTTTTTTGCCTCAAAAACAAATTCAAAGATGGCCATCATCTTTTTTTTCATTTTT
>JBCBCD010000604.1:0-4888 GCA_038530915.1 Bacteroidota bacterium | reverse complement strand
ATTCTATATAAAAAACTTACTCTATTAAGAATATTTTAGAGCTTGAAAAAAGAGGTATGAAAAAATTTATCTACACCGTATTATCTTTATTACTCCTTCAACTTTCCCTAAATGCTCAGAATGATCCACTTTGGCGTCACCTGACTGCTGCTGAAAAACAAGGTCAAACCACTGAAAATTTCACCTTTGTTCTCAATGAAAAGGCCTTAATCGGGCAATTGCAATCTTATGCAAAAAGTACAGGCAATCTATATCTTAGCCTACCACTTTCTGACAAAAAAACAGTGGACTTAAGATTGGAGTCTAATCAAATCATGGAAGCACCTTTAGCGGCGAAGTATCCAAACATAAAGACCTACAACCTTAATAGTAAAGATGGGAAGACTTTAACCGGTAAAATGGTATGGTCGCATAAAGGGCTGAATGCTACTTTATATTCTCAAAATGAAATATATATGCTCTCTTCTAAAGGTAATCAAAGAGGAGAAGTGGTTTACGAAGTCGAAAAAGCTAGTCAAAAAAAGATCGCTCGAAAAGCTTTTGGAAGATTAAACTGTGGAGCTCATGATGAAGATCATGATCCTATGGATAGGCAGATACAGGGAGAACTTTTGCGTTTGGCCCAGGACCTGAAAGCTACTGAAAAATCTAATGACCAGCTTACTTTAAAAAAGTATCGACTTGCAATGGCCACAACAGGTGAGTATGGTCAATATCACGGAGGCACTAAAGAAAGTGTGATGGCGGCTTTAACCGTACTGGTCAGTCAAGCCAATATGGCTACAGAAAGAGATCTGGGCATTCAATTTGTTTTAGTTGCTGACAATGACAAGGTCATCTTTACAGTGCCGCAGTTGGATCCATTCGATGACGTTGACAATGGTTTGGATGTAGATTTATTAATGGAACAAAATACAAATGCACTAAATGTCAATATTGGGTTTCAAAATTATGATGTGGGACATGTTGTAGGCGTCAATACTGCTGTGAGTGGTATTGCTTTTCTAAGATCCATCTGTACCACTAATAAAGCAAGAGGAGTTACTACAGCTGATGTACCAGAAGGATTGGGTTTCGCAGCTATTTTAGCCCATGAATTGGGACACCAAATGGGAGCCAATCACTCTTTTAGTAGTTGTCATAATGTGTTTAGTCCTACCGCTTATGAGCCGGGAGGAGGAACGACTATTATGTCTTATGCAGGTATTTGTTCCAATCCAACAAATAATCTACAACAAGAAGCAGATCTTTATTACCATACTATTTCTTTAGAGGAGATCACCATTTTTACGCTACTGGGCGATGGAAGACTTTGTGCACAAGAGGAAGCTATCGAAAATACGATTCCTGAAGTATCGATCAACAAAGCTTCTGGTTTTCATATTCCGATAAGTACTCCTTTTAAATTGGAAGCAGATGCCAATGATGCTGATGGCGACAGTTTGACTTATTGTTGGGAGCAATTTGACAGAGGTCCAATCAATGTACTACCAGGTCAACCTACAGGTAATGTTCCTTTATTCCGTTCATTGCCACCAGAAGAAAATCCAACTCGTTTCTTTCCTGAACTAGACCGAGTAATCAGAAACAGAACAGACCGCTCTGAAGTATTACCAGATTATTCAAGGGATCTGACATTCCGTTGTACAGTCAGAGACAACCACCCTAATGCCGGTGCTACGGCTATGGCTGAAATCGCTTTTAGATCAACAGATACTGCCGGACCATTTTTAGTAACGGCCCCAAATGATGGTACAGAATCATGGGAAGCAGGATCATTTCAACCCATTACCTGGGATGTAGCAAATACGAATGGAGGATTAGTAGATTGTCAATATGTCAACATTTTACTTTCTGTGGATGGAGGAGAAACATATCCTTACACTTTGGCTGTAAACACTCCAAATGACGGTCTTGCGAATGTTTCTATCCCAAATATTGAGACTGGCACTGCAAGAATTATGGTTGAAGCGGCTGATAATATTTTCTACGATTTATCTAACAGAGACTTTGACATTACTCCAGCTTCACAAGCCAGTTTTTACCTGGATGTAACGCCTACTGCTGTGCCTCAACTTTGCTTACCAAGTCCTGCAACCTTCACCATTAAGTACAGTGGATTGGGTGGCTTTGACGAAACATTGCGATTTGAGTTGTTAGGAGATTTACCTGAAGAAGCAATTTATTCATTTTCTTCAGAAACCATTACTCCAACAGAGGCAGAACAAGAAGTAACACTTAATATCGACCTCAATGCTTTTGTAAATGATCAATTTGAATTGCAAGTTGCCATCATTTCTTCACAAGATACCACTTACAGGGAGATTCAATTTACTACCGCTTCTAATGACTTTTCCAGTCTTGCTTTGAATAGTCCATCTGACCAAGCCATCAATCAAGCCTTTGTACAAACATTTGAATGGACAGGAGCAAGCGATGCTGAAAACTATGATTTTGAATTGGCTACCAGTCCTGCTTTTGGTGAAGATGATATAGTAATTGCTTCGTATGGCACCTTTAATACCAACTTTGCCTACGATGAGCTCTTAGATGCAAATACAGTTTACTACTGGAGAGTAAGACCTAACAATCAATGCGGTTCTGGTGACTTCTTAACAGCAAATGTATTTAGAACCAGAAGTGTAAGATGCGAATCTTATGAAAGTACAGATACACCAATCAATATCTCAGGTACTGGACTGCCGACGGTTACTTCTACTATCAGTGTTCCTTCAGGTGGCAGTATAGAAGATGTAAACATTCCGATAATAAATGTGAATTACCAGCCTATAAAGAGTTTAAGGTTAAGTTTGGTAGGTCCTAATGATAAAGAAGCTATACTTTATGATCAGAATTGTGGCAATACCTTATTGTTCAGATCAGGATTTGATGATGAAGCAGCAAGAGATATTTACTGCCCACCAGATGACAGTGAACCGTTAAAACCAATTGATTCTTTGGAAATGTTTATAGGAGATATAGCAGCTGGAGATTGGCAACTTAAGGTACAAGTAGTGGAAGGAGGATTTGGATCTGCGGGAGGTTTTAACAATTGGGCAATAGAGTTTTGTAGTGAATTCGAACCAATGGCACCTGCAATTACTATCAACGATACCATGCCTTTACCTTATGGTGTGCAGAGATCTATCAATAATACTTTCTTGTCAACCGTTGATGCTGACTACACAGCTGAGCAACTAGTATATGATGTTATTCAGGTTCCACAACACGGTAACTTAATTGTAAACGGTGTTATTTTCACAACAGGTGGTAGTTTTACTCAAGCCGATATTAATAATGGCTTGGTCACTTATGCTAATGATGGAGATACAAGTATTGTGGCTGATCAATTTGTTTTCAACCTAAGAAATGCAGATGCAGGTTGGCTTTTAGATCAAACTTTCAATATTGCTTTAACTACCGGTCCTGTAACCAGTACAGAAGAATTACTTCCTGAAGGTAGTTTGACTGTTTTTCCAAACCCTGCGAATGATGCTGTCAATGTAAGCTTACAAAATATTGATGATAAGAATGCAAGGTTGATACTTTTTGATGCCATTGGGAGAATATTGGCAACGCAAGTTGTAGAAGATGGGATCAACACTCAATTTGATTTGACTGGCAATCCTTCCGGTTTGTACATGATCCAGTTACAAACTCAAAAAGGATCCATAACAAAGAAACTCATCATTGAATAATATTTGTCTAAAAGTCTAACGGTCTAAAGGTCTAACTTTGTTATGTTAAACCTTTAGACTTTTAGACGCTTAGACCTAAAACTTATTCTTCCACATCATACTCTCCACAGGTCTATCCGTTCTTTGATTGTACTTTGCGCTTTTCTTCTTGTTGTAGTAATTTTCAATATCTCCTTCTACCATAAAATAGATCAATTGCCCTATGGGCATACCTGCATATACTCTTACTGGGTGGGTACAGGAAATTTCCAGTGTCCATGTATTACAAAAGCCTACATCGCCTTTACCAGCAGTTGCGTGTATATCAATACCCAATCGACCAACACTTGATTTACCTTCCAGGAAAGGAACAGAAGCGTGGGTCTCTGTATACTCTTCTGTTACACCCAAGTATAAAGTATTTGGATGAAGGACAAATCCAGATTCCGGAATTTCAATATGCTCAATTTCATTGTGTTTTCTGGCATCCAGAATATGATCTTTGTAAATCGCCAGGTGCTTACCTAGATGTACATCATAGGAGTTGGTTCCAAGACAGTCTCTTCTAAAAGGCTCAATTACAATTTCGCCTTTCTCTATAGCATCAAGAATGCGTTTATCTGATAGAATCATTACTTTCCTTTTCTTTCTTTAGAATAGAGGACAAAGCTAATTAATTTGATATTCTTTGTCTATAGTTGAGTTAGTGAGTAGGTAAAAAATAATTAAAGGTATACCATGATGGTATTTAGGTGTTTGAGTTTTTAATAGCATTCACCTTCCACAAGATTAAGCTTCTATCATCACTACAGGATATTAAAACATCATCATACTCGCTCCACAACAAATCATTGACAGAGTTGACATGCGCTTTATCTCTAACGGGTTCTAACACTTTTAACAGTTCCCAATTCTCGAGATCCCAAACTTTTATGGTTTTATCTCTGCTTGCTGTGGCCATCCATTTTCCATTAGGATCAAAGGTTAAGGAATTAATAGTAAACCAATGGGCTGGCTTTTCTGAGATAAGTTCTAAGGTATTGCGTTCCCAAACTTTCAACATAGCATCTCGTCCAGCAGAAACAATAAATTGTCCATTGGGACTATATTTTGCAGTAAACACAGAATTGCTATGTGCCTGAGTAATTTGTTGTTTTATTACCAAAGATTCAGGGTCCATGATGTAAATATTGTAATCACTGGCTCCAATG
>JBCBCD010000603.1:0-4889 GCA_038530915.1 Bacteroidota bacterium | reverse complement strand
TGTTTAAATTTCTAACTTCTGAAAACCAATGTTTTATGAACCTAGCTTTATATTTACTCAGTTGCTTAGCTCGCTAAACGCCTTCGAAAATATTTTGCTAGAACCACAAACCATTGATCTTCAGTGCACGATAAATTTTAAACATACTCTTAAACCGACAAAAATGAACAAGAACTTTTCAAATCAAAAAATTAGAAAGCCATTATTGCCTTTTTTACTTTTCTGTTTTCTACAGCTAAGCACCTATGGGCAGATAGACTCTATTATCCATGAGTTACCAAATATCATCATCAAAGAGAATAGATTGGAGATGCCTTTCTCAGAGATTTCCAGAAATGTGGAAGTAATAACTAGCAGGCAAATTGAAGTTATGCCAGTACAAAGTGTGAATGAAGTACTGCAATTTGTATCAGGTATTGACTTGAGGCAAAGAGGGCCTAATGGTGTGCAAGCAGATGTGAGTATCCGTGGTGGTACTTTTGATCAGGTAGTGGTTTTAATCAATGGCATTAAAGTCAATGATCCTCAGACTGGTCACCATATAATGAATTTACCCATCGACATGGAGCATGTAGAAAGAATAGAGGTTTTGAAAGGTCCAAGTGCCAGAATTTATGGTCAAAATGGATTTGCCGGAGCCATCAATATCGTTACAAAAGTACCAACTGAACAGTTTGTCAAAATCAGGCTGCAAGCAGGTGAAAATCAATTAGGTGGTGCACAGGTATCTGCTACCTACCAATCCGAAAAGATGAATCACTACTTTTCTTTTTCTAAAGATTTTTCACAAGGGTATCGCTTTAACACGGATTATGACATCACCAATATTTTTTATCAGAATGATATTGAAGTAAATGAAAAGGATAAGCTGCAGATTTTAAGTGGTTTTACAGAAAGAAGATTTGGTGCGAATGGCTTTTATGCCAGTCCTGATTTCATGGACCAATATGAAGCTGTAAAAACAGGTTTTATTAGTGCTAACTATACAGCTGATGTAAAAAACTGGAAGTTGAATCCACGTTTCTCTTGGCGCCACCATGAGGATGAGTACTTTTTTGTAAGAGACAACCCTTCTTTGTTCAGAAACTTACACATCAGTAATACCTTTGCACTAGAGTTTCATGCAAGCAATGAAAATAAACTGGGTACGACTGGAATTGGAATGGAACTGAATCAAATAGATTTGAGAAGTAACAACCTGGGCGATAGAAGTCGTTTCATTGGTACACTATTTTTCGAACACCGTTTCAGATTGTTAGACAACCAATTGGACATTACTCCCGGTTTTTCCCTGAATAGTTTTTCAGATTTTGGTACGAGGTTTTTCCCTGGTTTGGATTTAGGCTTTCGTTTGAATCCAGCATTAAAGGTTTTTGCTAATTTGGGTTATACTTACCGTGTACCCACCTATACCGATTTATATTATGAAGATCGTGCTAATCTGGGTAATCCTGATTTGCAACCAGAAGAAGCATTCACTTATGAAATAGGCTTTAAACATCAAAAAAACGGTGTCAATCTTACAGTGAGTTATTTCAATCGTGAAGGAACAGATTTGATAGATTGGATAAAAGAAGCGGATACTTTACAATGGCAACCCACAAATATCAATAGATTAACAGCACAAGGAATTGATGCTAGTTTAAGTTTTTACCTGCCGTTGGTTTTGGGTGAAAACTCATTTTTGCAAAGATTTAATATAGGCTACACTTATATAGATGCTGAGGTAGCAGAAAATGAAGCTCCAATCTCAAGATATGCATTAGAAAACCTGAACCATCAACTCGTGGCAGGATTGAGCTATCGCATAGGTAAAAGATTTACCCATACGATCAACTTCAGATACATCGACAGAGTAACTATGGATGACTATACAGTGGTAGATACAAGATTGAACTTTCAGGCTAATGACTTCAAGTTGTTTTTGAATGCAGCCAATTTA
Organism: Bacteroidota bacterium; assembly: GCA_038530915.1. Taxonomy (GTDB): domain Bacteria; phylum Bacteroidota; class Bacteroidia; order Chitinophagales; family Saprospiraceae; genus JANQPA01. The sequence continues at coordinate 2,947 of JBCBCD010000603.1, read as the reverse complement.
TTCGATACAGAATACCGTGAAACCAACCTTGTAGATATGCCGGGAAGATGGGTACGAGGTGGTGTGGAAGTAAAGTTTTAACAAAAAAATGGAAAACAAATCAACTTTCATTTTTAATGTTTTTGCACCTGTATGTTAGATTTTTATGCAGAGTGAAAAAATTATATTATAAACAATTATTTGGAATAGAGGGGTTTGTAAAGCTTTTTTAATATTAGTTATCCAAAAAAAAGTTTGTCATTTTTTTTGAATATTAGTATATTGAAGTCGGTTTTTTAGTAAAATAAAAAATCACAATTTCCCGTAAGTTGTGTGTATGCACTATTTGCGGGATTTTTTTTTACCCAAAATCCAAGTATAATGAATTTCAATTTTTTAAAGAAAGCCGTTCCTTTTCTTTGCCTACTCATTGCTTTTTCTTTTAGCGTAAATGCTCAAAAGCCAGTTTCTAAAAGCAAAGCCAACACAGCCAAACTCAAGCAGGATGTAGAAAAAATGCGAATCTCTGAAGCAGATCGCAAAGCTATTATTGGACTATTCAAAGGTGTAGACCAATCTAAGTACAAATTGCAATTCTACAATGGCGAACGCAAAAGTGCCAGCAAGTACGGTCGTTTGAATTACAAGATGAATGACTTACAAAGAGTTGCCAAAGTTTCAAATTCAGTTGGTGCTGCTGGTTACATCGTCTTAATTGTAGAAGGAGATGATGTTATCTATGTATTAGCTGTTGGAAGCGGTAAGTTGAAGAACGTTCTGGGAGCCCAGAAAGCAGCAAGACTCGATAAAATTATGGCTAAATACAATTAGTAATTTGGCATAATATTTAAAGGATGTATGACTATTGCTGTGGTTGTACATCCTTTTTCATTCCATTGATGATGATTACTTTCCTTTTACCTCAAGTTTCATTCCTGATTTATGAAGAAAAAAATAGTATACGGACTAGCTTTTTTGCACCTTCTGTTAATTAGTCTTTCCGTTTTTCATTTAATTGATGAAGTACTTAAGACCCAATATATTTCAGAGCCTTTGTCTTTTATCAGTACCCTCAACTATTCAGTATGGCGATATGGTTTTTTCTCACCAGATGTTGGAAAAACCATGGAAGTCGAAATGTTACTATATGAAGACGAATCAAATGTTTTAAAATATTCAACCGTTGAAAATTTTAATTTTTTTACAGCTAATGGAGAAGCAGAAAATAGATTTTATGGATTCAAAGCCCATACTGCTGCAGATACTACCTTTTTAGATTTATGTTCTTTATCTGCCTGTACTCGCATGCTGAACCTTCATGATGGAGCATGGCGGATTGATTATACCGTCAGAAGTATTCGTTATCCTACAATGGAAGGTTTTCAAAACAGAGATACCATTGAAATTACCCCTATATATACTACTTCTTTTGAAGTCAATTAGAAATACCTAAAAATGCAATTAATCCTAAATAAAATAAATACCTTTTTTACAGCTCCCCTTTCTCCCATGCCTCTTGGCATTTATCGCATACTAATCGCAAGCTTTACTTTGCTTCAGGCTACACTTTGGTATCCCGATTGGCATGCCTTTTTTGGAGAAGAGGGTTGGATACAATGGGAGATATCACAAGCGCTTAATGAGAGTTGGCGTTTACATATGTCTGATGTTTATAGTGTACTTAAAAACCTTGGTTTTTCTGCTTCTGTTACCGTTGAAGTATTCTTTTGGTTATATGTCACCAGTGCATTGGGTTTGTTCGTGGGTTGGTATACCAGAGTATGGGCTATCCTTACCTGGTTTTTACACTATATTCTACTTTCAACTATCTCTACCTTCGTTTATGGTGTAGATATTTTTTTACACATCTCCATGTTTTACTTAATGGTTATGCCTTCAGGAAAAGCCTTATCGTTAGATGTAAAACTGGGTAGATTAGTTTCTGAGCCAAGTTGGGATGTAACCTTATCAATAAGAGTCTTACAGATTCACATGTGTTTGGCTTATCTATCTGCAGGTTTCGAGAAAATGTTGGCAGCGGATTGGTGGAATGGGAATGTACTTTGGCGGTCGGTAGTACAGCCAGAATTCAGGCAATTTGATCTTACCTTTCTCGCTGATTATCCCTTGATAGTTAAAATATTGAGCTGGTTTACCATGATTATAGAAACTGGATACTTCATTGGCATGTATATTCCTAAAGTGAGAGTTTTTTGGCTGTTAGGTATGATCTCCTTACACCTGGGAATTGGCCTATTTCTTGGCTTGTGGCTATTTGGCTTGATTATGATTATCATGTCTATATCTGCCTTTGGGTACTTTGCCTGGCAAGATGTAAAAAATTTTAAGCAAGCTTAGAAGGTAAATCTATTAAAAACACTTTACCGCGTTGGCAATGCGGTAAAGTGTTCATTAAAATTTTTATTCAAAAATCGCTATAATTGATTGAAAACAAAAGGTGTTAAGATTTGTAGAAATTGACACCATTCTTCCTTTCTTTTTGAAGTTCATACGTCTTGCCATTGTCCTTTTCAATAATAATTCTCTGTGTGTTAAATGGCCAATATCCACGAATGCGCTTAATGTTTTGGTTAAGGTCTTTACCACCAAATCCATTCTGTCTAACCGGAATTAATGCTGGAGTATTATTCAAGTTAGAACCAAAGTTGTATAATTTTTTACCTTTTACAGCTAACCAATTAGCTGGAAAATCCGCTCTACTGTGATTATGATAAAACAACTGAGATGCTTTAAAGCCACCAGGAAGTGATCCCCCATTTCCATTCATTTTAAGCACTTCACCTTGATCTACCCTAAAGTTTTGAAAATTCCTTCCATTATCACCATAAAACAAGATCACTCTTCCATTACCTTGCTGAACTACCATTGCATCTTTTCCCTGATTCTTACTCAATCTATCCCAAAAACCAGCGATATTGCTGTTGCGACAAGCATTCAATTTTCTCCA
>JBCBCD010000602.1:0-4897 GCA_038530915.1 Bacteroidota bacterium | reverse complement strand
CTTATTTCAGGATAGTGGTATGAATCCTGGTGATAGTCCAACTTTTATTACTGGTTTAAACATGGCTTCTCAGAGTATAATAGATAATTGCTCACCATCTGATGAAAATCAAACCAATTCCCCATCTTCCTTAGATCCTGTTACTTTTGGTGATGATGATGGTACTTTTTTAGCCCTAGGCTTAATTAGTGGTGGATGTGAAGATGAAAATGATTATGGTTGGTATTCTGGCACTACTACCTTTAGTAATCTTGCAGCGGCAAAAATCGCTATTGGCGATCCAGACAATTGGTCGGTGGTAGAAGACGGCAGCGTTCCCAATGATTTAGCGAATGCGGTTAATGCATTAGTGAATATTGGTGGTGTCGTTCCGGTAGAATTGATGTCTTTCACTGCTGAACTGTATGAACAAAAAGTATTGCTCAATTGGAAAACAGCTACTGAAATCAATAACGACTATTTTGAAATTGAAAGAAGTAAGGCAAATGGTGAGTTTGAAGTAATTACTACAATCGATGGTGCTGGTACAAAATATAGTATTTCCGATTATCAATTTGTTGATGTTGATGCTCAATCGGGTATCAATTACTATCGTTTAAAACAAACCGATTTTGATGGCACCTTTGAATATTCTGACATCATTAGTGTACTGGTAAATAATGGTAAAAAATACATTGGCGAATATTATCCTAATCCTGCTATCAATGGCCATACAAACCTTGATTACTTTGCTGTTGTTGATGTTGCATTAGAAGTAGAAGTTTATGATGTAAACGGTCGCTTGGTTTTTGGGGAAAAAAGAAATTTGGCTTTAGGAAATAATTTGCTTTCCTTTGATTTCAATCAATTTACAAGTGGAGTATACATGGTTCGTTTAGTACAAGGTCAGCAGCAAGTCTTTAGAAAGTTGGTTTTAAAGTAAACGAATTCTTACAACACAAAATTTATAAATCTCCCTACAAAAACCATCATGAAAAAACTATTAACGCTTAGCTTACTCTTTTTCTTTTCATTGTCTATCCATGCGCAAACTACCTTAGCAGCAGGGGATGTTTCTTTTATTTATTACAATCAGCCTGAGAGCTCATTTGGTTTTGTGACTTTTGTGCCTCTTGAGGCCGGTACCGTAGTTTATGTCACTACCAGAGGAGCTGATAATGCGGGTGCTTTTCAAACTTCAGAACCTATACTATCTTTTACAGTCGGGGCAACAGACTTGGATGCAGGCACTATACTTGCTTACTTAGGTCCCACCATGCTGATATTACCTGATGGCACATGGGCTGGGGATACGGGTACATTTGCTCTTGACTTATCTGGTGATCAAGTTTTCTTGTTTCAAGATAATAGTGTGACTCCCGGTAGTTCACCTACCATTATTTGTGGCTTGAACATGGCTTCTCAGGATAAAACAGATGCTTGTGATCCCACAGATGATTTGGAAACGGATTCTCCTTCCAGCCTTACTCCTGTTACTTTCAGCGATAATACTAGTGGCTCTTTCCTTGCTCTGGGATCAGGCAGTGGTTGTGTAGATGAAAACGTATACAGTTGGTACAATGGCACCCTTACATTCAGTAACATCACATCCGCAAAAAGCATCATTACCAATCCGGATAATTGGGGATCTTCGGCTAGTGTTCTGCCTGTCCCAACTGATCTGATTAATCAAGTTGACGCTCTTCTGATGTCGGGACTGGTTCCAGTAGAACTATCTAGCTTTTATGCCCTTCCACAAGACGATCAAGTACAATTGTATTGGGAAACCGCCACAGAAATCAATAATGATTATTTTGAAATCGAGCGCAGTCGTGAAGATGGAGAATTTGAATCTATTGTAAGAATAGATGGGGCGGGTAATTCTTTTGAAAAGAATCAATATCAATATTTTGATCTAAATGCAAAAGCTGGAATTAATTACTATCGTTTGAAACAAACCGACTTTGACGGTACGTTTGAGTACAGTGATATCATCAGTGTGTTGGTCAATAATGGAAATACTTATGTAGGCACATTTTTTCCCAACCCTTCCCTAAATGGCCAAATCAACCTGGATTATTTTGCTGTCACAGATGAAGTTTTAGAGGTAGAAATCTATGACGTAAGTGGCCGCTTGGTTTTTGGCGAAAAAAGAGATTTAGCAGTTGGTGAGAATACGCTGTCATTTAGACTGAATCAATTGGCTAGTGGTGTCTTTACAGCTCGCCTGAAGCAAGGCCAACAACAAGTTTACAGAAAATTGATCATGAAAAAATAGGGTGTAACTATTTAAAAAATCAGTTAAATAGGTTTTGTGTTGAAAGACTGGTCATCTCACTAGTGAGGTGACCAGTCTTTTATCTCTCTCAGTCAGTCTCATCTTTATTAGTTAATTTTTCTCCAAAAAAGTATATTCTTAATAAATATATTATATTTGACACTTAAATAAATAACAAGTCAGAAAAACAATCTCAATTCATCTTTTATACATTAAAAGATGAATTGAGATTTTATACGTCAACATCTACTTTCCCCTTCATAGATTACTGATTCAACTAATATTTATACACCATCAACTTAAAAAATCTTTCACTATGAAAAAAATAGTCACGCTTTTGTTAATGATGTTATTGGGAATGATGTGGGGGAAGGCACAGCCACTTAATGCTGGGGATGTTGCTCTCATGTGGTACAATACTAATACGGATGAATTTGGTTTTGTAACCTTTGTTGACCTACAACCCGGAAGAGTTATTTACTTTACGGACAGAGGAGCAACTGATGGAAGTCCTACACCCGCTTTTGTTTCAGGCACCACTAATGATGGAGTACTTTCCTTTACAGTAGGAGCGAATGTAATTCCTGCTGGTACTATAATTGATTATCCAGCTGTGACAGGTGGACAAGGAACATTTGGCGTAGCATTAGGTAATTTTGGATTTGATATAGAAGGAGATCAACTGTTTATTTTTGATGATATTGACCTGGAGATCATATTATTTGGATTAAATGCTGCATCTCAAGATTTGACAGATGCTTGTGACCCAACTCTGGATAATGAAACAGATTCACCCAATACACTTATACCAACTACATTTTCTTCACCTTCCGGATCTGCAACACCGGGTACCTTTTTGGCATTAGGTAATGGTAGTGGAGTGCCAGATCCTTGTACAGAGCCCAATCTTTATCTTTGGTATAATGGTGGGACTGTATTTCAAAACTTTACCAATGCACAAAATGCAATTACAGACCCAGACAACTGGTTAGGAGGATCTACCGCCGCTGAAGAAACTGCTTTAAGCAATAGGATTGCTGTCCTTACTACGGCGGGTGCATTACCCATCGAACTTACCTTCTTCACTGCCAACCCACAAGACAATCAAGTCCTCCTTAATTGGCAAACCGCCACCGAAATCAACAACGATCGCTTTGAAGTAGAGCGCAGTAGAGATGGAGGTGAATTTTCACCTATTGCAGTTATTGATGGTGCCGGTACTTCTTATGAGACTAAAAACTATGCTTTCACTGATGTTAATCCCATTGGTGGCATTAGCTATTACCGTTTAAAGCAGGTTGACTTTGATGGGACTATTGCGTACAGTGATATTGTGAGTGTGTTAATGAATGGAGAAGATAGATTTATTGGAGAATTTTTCCCAAATCCAAGTATCACAGGAAGTGTAAATTTAGATTATGTAGCTGTTACAGATGAGCCGATTACGATTGAAGTATATGATGTGAATGGAAGATTGGTATATTCTGAGAAGAAGGAGATGGCTTTGGGTGCGAACAGAATGAGTTTTAATTTTGAAAGGCTATCTAAAGGAGTATTTACAACGAGGATTCAACAAGGACAAAATCAAGAAATAAGAAGATTGATCATTAACTAGATTATAAAGAAGTCATCACTTTGATTGCTTTTTGAAGTGATGGCTTCACTACCGACAATACAAAAACAAAACCGTGTACCGCGATGCCCCACATCTCAAGGTATTCAAACATCCCACCTTGCTTTTCCAACCAGTACATCAATAATTCAATAAACAAGCCAAACTTGATACCAAGATTTGACTTGGTACTTAAAACACTTTGTAAGATTCCGTTTAAACCCGCGATAGCAAAAATTATATTTCTCATTTGTCCGTTTTTGCTTTCTATAGTCCAAGCGGTGTGCCAAAAATATAAATTACTGATAATGAGTATTTTGTAAAAAGTGTTCATTTTTGAAGTGTTCAAAAATGAACACCTGTGTTCGAAATTATACGTTGACTGAACAATTGTGGACATTTTTTAACTTGTCCATGCTTTATGCTTTTTCGATCTTTCAAAGAAAAAATCACCTATCAGTAATGGACCAAAGAGTACTTTTCCTTAGCCTGTCACTTTTGAGTTTGTTTTGGGGATGTAATAGCACAAAAGCTATTAAGGTAGAGGGACCTGGTGTCGCCATAACATCTCTTTCCAAAAAGACTTTTATACATGTGAGTTACTTAGAATTCCAAGGTGGTAAGGTAGCTTGTAATGGGCTAATTTATGTGAATAAAGGAAAAGCTATTGTATTCGATACGCCTAATACTAATGAAGATGCTCAAACTTTAATTCGACTCATCGAAACACAGTTACAAGCAAAGGTGGAAGCTGTAGTGATCAATCATTTTCATATTGATTGTTTGGGGGGACTTGCTGCTTTTCATGAAGCAGGAGCTACATCCTATGCCAACCAAAGAACCATAGAGTTAGCAATGAAAGATTGGGAGGTTTTGCCAAAAAATGGTTTTGAAGGCTATTGCGAAATTGAAATATCAGGAAAAAAGGTGATCAATGAATTTATTGGCAAAGGGCATACCAATGATAATATCATCAGTTACAATCCTGATGAAAAGGTAATGTTTGGAGGCTCTATGATTAAATCATG
>JBCBCD010000601.1:0-4900 GCA_038530915.1 Bacteroidota bacterium | reverse complement strand
GACTATTCTATGGGATGTTTTGGTCTGTATTTACCTTTTGGGGGTTGAATTGGTAATTTTTAATGGCGACTTTGGTGTTGGGTGTTGTGTGTTGTGGGCCCACTACACACTACACCCTACACTTATTAAGGCTTTATCGTCTTTCCTTGTGCTCTTTGCATAGGATTCAAGCTAGGCTTTTGTTTATGAGCTTTGAATACCTGGAAGCGAGTAGGTACAGCTCTTTCTACAGGCCAATTATTGTTAGAGGTATCGATATCTGCGGTTTCACCTAAAGGATCCAGAATAACTGCCGTTACCTTTTTATCTTTAGCAAACGTTTTGGTAATCTCGTTTTCGTTCTTACGCCAGATTTCTACAGGGATGCGCTCTATTTCTTTGGACCCGTCTTCAAAAGTCCACTCCAAAATGATTGGCATCACCAGTCCTCCCTTATTGCTGAAATGCAGTTCATAATAGTGCATTCCATCGTAGGCCATTTTCTCTTCTTTAGTCATTTTCTCTTTGTAGTACTCATAAGTGATCATTTGTACAGAATCTTCTCCTTCCCAAGTTCTGTTTTTTACATAAAAATCCTGCAACTTAGGATCTTTGTTGGTAGGAAAATCAATGCCTTCTTCTCTATTTCTTTGTCTTGAAATATCATCCTTTGGCTTAGAGGTTTTATTTGGAAAAGATCGCTCTATTGTCTCAGGATCTGTTTCTGTATCGATTCGATAATAAGCAATACTATCTAAAGAAACATCTACCGGTTCAATACCATAGAACCAGCCACGCCAGAACCAATCCAAATCTACACCACTAGCATCTTCCATGGTGCGGAAGAAATCAGCAGGGCGAGGGTGCTTAAAGGCCCAACGCTGACAATACTCTTTAAAGGCATAGTCAAATAACTCACGCCCCATGATGGTTTCACGTAAGATATTCAAACCCGTAGCAGGTTTTGTGTATGCATTGGGGCCAAAATTGACGATATTCTCTGAATTGGTCATAATTGGCTCCAAATAGTTTGGATTTGATCTCATATATCCTGCAATCCCTTCAGGAGAAGCTTGATTACCATACCATTCGTCAAATTCCATACCCGTAATCGCATCCATAAAAGAATTGATCCCTTCATCCATCCAAGTCCATTGGCGTTCATCACTGTTAATGATCATTGGGAAATAGTTGTGTCCTACCTCGTGGATGATTACCCCAATGGCTCTTTGCTTTTGGCGCTCCGTATAAGTACCATCTTCTTCCGCACGACCAGGGTTAAAACTGATCATTGGGTATTCCATACCTTGATTTCCTTCTACCGAAATAGCTACCGGGTAAGGATAAGGAATTGAGTATTTTGAGTAAGTCTTTAAAGTATGAGCAACTACTTTAGTAGAGAAAGTATTATAAATCGGATAAGCAATCTTTGCATAATAACTCATACACATTACTTTCTTACCTTCTTCAGTCATATAAGGCATTGCATCCCAGATAAACTTTCTACTTGCCGTCCATGCAAAATCACGTACGTTTTGTGCCTTATAAATCCACTTCTTGCGTTCTTTACTATTCTTTTTCTTCTCCATTGCTTTCGCCTCATCCAAAGTAACAATCTCAACCGGTTCTGTTGATGTTTGTGCTTTTTCCCAACGCTGCATTTGAGTCGGTGTCAATACATCATCATAGTTCAAACATTCACCAGTAGAACCTACCATATAGTCAGCAGGTACATCCATTTGTACCACATAATCACCAAATGTCAAAGCAAACTCACCGCGACCAGTAAACTGTTTGTTTTGCCAGCCTTCTACATCATCGTATACACACATGCGTGGGAACCATTGTGTGATGGTAAAAATATAATTGCCATCCTTAGGGAAATATTCATAACCACCACGTCCTCCGTCAGGTCCTCCTACACGTTTAATGATGTTGTAGTACCACTTCACATTGAAGGAGAATTTATCTCCTGATCTAAGTGGTTCTGGCAATTCTACGCGCATCATTGTTTGATTGATGGTGTATTTTAGTTCATTCCCATTGTCATCCGTTACTTCGAGAATATTTACCCCATAATCTTTTAGCAATTCTCTTTTATTCATTTGCTGAAGTTGACCTTCAGAGACTACTTTACCCATAGAGCTTGGATCAAAGTAATTATTATCTGCATCAGGAGAGTGCTGATTTTCATCCAATTGCAACCACAAATATCTTAAAGTGTTGGGTGCTTGATTGTAGTAAGTGATTTTTTCACTTCCGTCCAATCTTAGTTTTTCATCGTCTAATCTACATTTGATTTCATAGTCTGCGCGTTGCTGCCAATAATCTGGCCCTGGAGCCCCGTCTGCTCCCCTGTAAGTATTGGGAGTAGGCAACTCTTGACCCAATTGTTCAAACTTGTTACCGTGATTAGATTTAGGTTGTGCAAAAGCAGTGCTGGCAATTGCAAAGCAAGCTAGTAGCGTCAGCAAAAATTTGTTCTTTACTAAGTTCATAACCGAATGAATTGAGTTTTCAACTTAAAGTCGAGTAATTAAAAATGTTTGTAATAATTTCGAGTATCGTGTAAGAACACGAAAATGTGTATAAGCTGATAGAATGGATATAACGAATATAAGAAAATTCTAGAATTTTGGTCTAAAGGTCTAAAAGTCTAACAAAAAACCATTAGACCATTAGACCTTTCGACTCTTCGACCAGCCTACGGCTTAATCATCTTCCCTTGTGCTCTTTGCATAGGATTCAAAGCAGGTTTCGTTTTATGAGCTTTGTACAATTGGAAACGAGTGGGTACCGCTTTTGTTACCGGCCAGTTGTTGTTAGAAGTATCGATATCCGGAGTTTCACCATTAGGATCGATTACGACTGCAGTAACTTTTTGATCTTTAGCAAATGTTTTGACAAACTCATTTTCATTTTTACGCCAAATTTCTACAGGAATGCGTTCCATTTCTTTTGTACCATCTTCAAATGTCCATTCTATAATTATTGGCATTACCAAGCCCCCCTTGTTACTAAAGTGCAACTCATAGTAATGTTGATCAGCGTAAGCCTTCTTCTCTTTCTTGGACAATTTCTCTTTATACAATTCATAAGTAACCATTTGTACAGAGTCTTCCCCTTCCCAAGTTCTGTTTTTTACATAAAAGTCCTGCAACTTAGGATCTTTGTTGGTAGGAAAGTCAATGCCTTCCTCTCTGTTTCTTTGTCTTGAAATATCATCCTTTGGTTTAGAAACTTTATTCGGAAATGAACGAGTAATGGTTTCCGGATCAGTTTCTGTGTCAACTCTGTAATAAGCGATACTATCCAAGGAAATATCTACTGGTTCTATTCCATAAAACCAACCTTGCCAAAACCAATCCAAATCTATTCCACTAGCATCTTCCATAGTACGAAAGAAATCTGCTGGACGGGGATGTTTGAAAGCCCAACGCTGGCAATACTCTTTAAAAGCATAATCAAAGAGTTCACGCCCCATGATGGTTTCACGAAGAATATTCAAACCCACTGCCGGTTTAGTATAAGCATTACTAAAATAGTCAACTATATTTTCAGAATTCGTCATGATGGGTTCCAGCTGATTTGGATTTAGACTCATATACCCGGCTATATCAGAAGCAGATCCACCATAAGGGAATAAATTGTCAAACTCCAACTCTGTAACATTTTCCAAAAAAGAATTCAAACCTTCATCCATCCAGGCCCATTGGCGCTCATCACTATTAATGATCATAGGAAAATAGTTGTGTCCTACCTCGTGAATGATTACAGTAATCGCACTATTCCTAGCTTGTTCGGTATAGGTTCCATCTTCTTCTGCACGCCCAGGGTTGAAGCATATCATAGGGTATTCCATACCACTATTTCCTTCTACGGAAATAGCTACCGGATATGGGTAAGGGATAGAATATTTAGAATAGGTTTTTAAAGTATGAGCTACTACTTTAGTAGAGTACGTATTGTAGATCGGATAAGATTCTTTTGGATAATAACTCATACACATGACCCTTTTGCCATCTTCATTGTAATGAGGCATAGCATCCCAAATGTATTTACGACTAGCAGTCCATGCAAAATCACGTACATTCTGTGCTTTATAAATCCACTTTTTACGTTTCGTACTGTTTTTCTTTTTCTCCATAGCCTTAGCTTCCTCTAAGGTTACGATTTCTATAGGCTCAGTTGCTGTTTTTGCTTGCTCCCAACGTTCTAACTGTGTAGATGTCAATACATCTTCAATATTAAGGCACTCTCCTGTGGAACCCACCATATAATCTTCCGGAACATCCATTTGTACCACATAGTCACCAAAAGTCAAGGCAAATTCACCTCGGCCTGTAAATTGTTTATTTTGCCAACCTTCAATGTCATCGTATACACACATGCGAGGAAACCACTGAGTAATGGTAAATAAGTAATTGCCATCTTTTTCAAAATACTCATAGCCACCACGGCCCCAAAGCAAGCCATTCACACGATCAATCAAATAGTAGTTCCAATCTACATGAAAAGAAAACTGTTCTCCAGGCTTTAATGGCTGAGGCAATTCTACACGCATCATCGTTTGATTGATTGTATACTTCAATTCATTGCCATTGTCATCCTTAACTTGGGTGATATTACAACCATGTTTTTCCAATGCATCTTTTTTGTTCAGCATCAATAGTTCTCTTTCAGACATCAGTCCGTTCATAGAACTTGGATCAAAATAATTGCTTTCAACCAGTGGAGAATGTTGGTTTTCATCCAACTGAAGCCATAAATATTTCAAGGTAGTTGGTGATTGGTTGTAATAGGTTATTTTTTCACTTCCATCCAACCTCAATGCTTCATCGTCTAGTCGACACTTAATCTCATAATCTGCTCTTCTTCCGGTGAATTCATATTGATCTGAAAACTGAAATCTTTTTTGAAC
>JBCBCD010000600.1:0-4902 GCA_038530915.1 Bacteroidota bacterium | reverse complement strand
TTTGGGACTTTCATAATACTTCGGATCTAGTTCTAACATAATTAATCAATTTTTTGGCCTTTGATAAAAACTTGTTCAATCTGGTTTTCCCCAAAAGAATATGGGATAAAAGCGTAAGATTTAATTGGTTTGGTCAAAATGATATTGGCTTGCTTTCCTACAGTTATACTTCCCACTTTTTTTTCCATACCCATAGCATAAGCCCCATTGATAGTAGCTGCATTCATGGCTTCTTCGGGTGTCATTTTCATTTTAATACAAGCAGATGAGACTGCAAAATTCATATTACCTGAAGGTGCTGAACCTGGATTGTAATCCGTGGCCAATGCCAGTGGCAAATTATGAGACAATATCTCACGTGCTGCTGTGTAAGGTATGCCCAAAAAATAGGAACAGCCTGGTAATGCGACAGGTATGGTATTGGAACCTTTCAAAGCTTTAATATCTTCTGATCTCATTACTTCCAGGTGATCTACGGATTGTGCATTGTACTCCACTGCTTTTTGAACACCACCAATAGCCGTAAACTGATTGACATGAATCTTCGCTTGTAAGTCATACTCCTGCCCTGCTTGTAAGGTCCGTTCCGTATCAGCTACAGTGAAAAAATTGGTTTCACAAAAAACGTCAATGTAATCAGCCAATTGTTCTTTTGCAATGATGGGTAAGACTTCATCCAACATCATTTTTAAGTAGGCTTGCCTATCATTTTTGTATTCAGGCGGCAAAGCATGGGCAGCCAGGTAGGTCGCTTTTATGCTGATGGGATAAGTTGTCTTTAAACGCTGAATGACTCGAAGCATCTTGAGTTCACTTTCAGGTGTTAAACCATAACCGGATTTGATTTCGATGGCTCCTGTACCCATTTTCATCACTTGCTCTAAGCGTAATTTGCTTTGTTGGTATAACTCTTCCTCTGAGGTGTTTTGTAGCTCTTTTGCAGAATTTAAAATGCCTCCTCCTCTTTTAGCAATTTCTTCATAACTCAAACCATTTATTCGGTCGACAAACTCTTTTTCTCTGCTGCCTGCAAAAACCAGATGCGTATGTGAGTCGCACCAACAAGGAAGAATCATTCTACCACTAGCGTCAATAACATCAGCTGTTGTATTTTCAGGACAATCCTCCATACTTCCATAAGCTTTGATCAAGCCTCCTTCAAATAAAAGAAAAGCATTTTCAATCAAAGGAAGGTCATTCATCTCTGCACCTTTCAAAAAGCGCACAGACGAGTCCCTTATCTGGACCAATTGTTTGATATTTTTAAAAAGCAAATTCATTAAAATAGATCTTTTAGAAGTTCATCATCAACTAGACTGGGCAGTGTTACTTTCAAATCAGGATTGGCTTCCATGGCTTTTTTAATGGCAAAAAGGGCATTCGGGTTTCTGGCCCAGCTTCTACGTGCAATGCCATTATTGACGTCGTAGTGCAGCATTTTTTTCAGTCTTATTCCAGCTTCTTTGCTCCCATCCAACAGCAGTCCAAAACCACCATTGATGACTTCTCCCCAACCTACACCACCTCCATTGTGTATGGACACCCAGGTGGCTCCTCTAAAGCTATCACCAATTACATTGTGAATGGCCATATCTGCAGTAAATTGACTACCATCATAGATATTGGACGTTTCTCGATAAGGAGAATCCGTTCCACTTACATCGTGATGGTCGCGGCCCAATACGACTAGTCCAATCTCATTTTTTGAAATAGCTTCATTAAATGCTTGAGCAATTTTAATTCTACCTTCGGCATTGGCATATAAGATACGTGCTTGTGAACCTACCACTAACTGGTTCTTTTTAGCTTCTTGTATCCACTGAATGTTGTCCTGCATCTGTAGTTGGATTTCTTTTGGTGCTTTTGACTTCATCTCTTGAAGAACTTGTTCTGCTATATTGTCAGTTTTATCCAGATCTTCAGGTTTTCCAGAAGTACAAACCCATCTAAAAGGTCCAAAGCCATAATCAAAGCACATAGGTCCCAATATATCTTGCACATAGGAAGGATATTTAAAATCAATGCCATTTTCAGCCATCACATCCGCACCAGCGCGTGCACTTTCCAACAAAAAAGCATTGCCATAATCGAAGAAGTAAGTACCTTTTGCGGTATGCTTATTAATCGCTGCAGCATGTCTCCTAAGAGTAGTTTGTACTTTTACTTTAAATTCGACAGGATCATCTTTTAGAAGTTGATTCGAAGCTTCATAAGTTAATCCTACTGGATAATAACCACCAGACCATGGATTATGCAAAGAGGTTTGATCAGAACCGACGTGCACGTATATATTTTCTTTATCAAATAGCTCCCATACTTCTACTATATTTCCGATATAAGCAATAGAAATCGTTTCTTCCCTGACTTTTGCTGTCTTTACTCTCTCTAGCAATTCTTCCTTTTTTTCTATCAAAACATCTACCCATCCTTGTTCGTATCTTTTGCGGGCAGCATTGGGATTCACTTCTGCACAGACCGTAATACATCCCACGATATTACCAGCTTTAGGCTGAGCGCCACTCATGCCACCAAGTCCGGCTGTTAAAAAGATTTTTCCATTAGGTGTTTCTCCTGTTTGCAGTATTTTTCTAAAAGCATTCATCACAGTAATGGTAGTACCGTGTACTATGCCTTGTGGACCAATATACATATAGGAGCCTGCTGTCATTTGTCCATATTGTGTAACGCCCAAAGCATTGTATTTTTCCCAATCATCCGGTTTAGAATAATTGGGTATCATCATGCCATTCGTCACTACTGCTCTTGGTGCATCTTTAGAAGATGGAAACAAACCCATCGGATGACCGGAATACAGGTGTAAACTTTGTTCATCTGTCATGCTTGAGAGGTATTGCATGCATAAAAGATATTGAGCCCAGTTTTGAAAAACGGCACCATTGCCTCCGTAGGTGATCAACTCTTCCGGATGCTGAGCAACTGTAGGATCCAGATTATTTTGTATCATCAACATAATGGCTGCTGCTTGCAATGACTGATGAGGGTATTCAGAGATGGGTCGAGCAAAGAGCTCATAATCCGGTTTAAAGCGATACATGTATATGCGCCCATAATCCTTTAATTCATGTGCAAATTCCATGGCTAACTCTTGATGCCAAGCCTTAGGAAAATAACGCAATGCATTGCGAATAGCCAACTGCTTTTCTTCCATGCTTAGAATATCTTTTCTCTTTGGTGCTCGATTGATATGAGCAGGAATCTCTCGTTTTGTTGGCAATTCCTTTGGTATGCCTTGTCTTATTTTTTCTTTAAAAGTCATAAAGCTAGTGGGTTATGAATGATCTGTCTCTTACAAGTTGAACAATAGCATCAATATCCTTTTTCAAGGGTCTGTCTTCTTCCAGTTTGGCTACTTTTGAACGGATGAGAGCATGGTTTTTTTCTAAAAGTTCGGAACATTTAAAAGGCCGCCTAAATTCAATGGCTTGGGCTGCATACATTAGTTCTATGGACAAAATTTTCTCCAGATTGTCTAAGACTTGATTGAATTTCCTACCTGAGATACTGCCCATAGAAACATGATCTTCCTGTCCCAGTGAAGTAGGAATACTGTCACTGGAAGCAGGAAAACACAAAGACTTGTTTTCACTTGTCAAGGCTGCTGTAGTATATTGAGGTATCATCATTCCTGAGTTGAGACCACCTTTAACGGTCAATAATCGTGGTAAATCATATTTTCCTTCCAAGAGCAAATAACAACGCCTATCAGAAATATTGCCCAGTTCAGAGGCAGCTACAGTCGCATAATCTAAAGCCATAGCCAAAGGTTGACCATGGAAGTTGCCACCTGATATCACTTCTTCGCTACTAAAAATGATGGGATTATCTGTGATAGCATTCATTTCTACCTCTGTCAATTCTTTTAAATGCTCAAATGCATTTCTGGAAGCTCCATGTACCTGCGGGATACACCTAATGGAATAAGGATCTTGTACCCGATTACAGTTTTTGTGGCTGGAAAGGTTATCAGAATCTTTCAAAAACATCCTTATTCTTTCTGCCACTTTGATGGTCCCTTTGAACGGCCGTACTTGATGAATAGCCACTTTAAAGGGAGCTGCACTAGCTCTAAACCCTTCCAGACTCATTGCACCTGCCAAGTCCGCCAGGTCGAGTAAATATTTCATTTTCCAAAGTCCTAAACTAGCAAAGGCAAGTATGAATTGTGTCCCATTAATAAGCGCCAAGCCTTCTTTTGCTTCCAGTTTTATAGGTTCCAAATGATGAGTAGACAACACTTCTTCGGCAGAACGTATTTGATTTCCATACCAAAACTCCCCCTGACCGATAAGTGGCAAAAATAAATGAGATAAAGGAGCTAAATCACCAGAAGCTCCTACAGATCCTTGTTCGG
The DNA here is from genome assembly GCA_038530915.1 of Bacteroidota bacterium. Classification (GTDB taxonomy): domain Bacteria; phylum Bacteroidota; class Bacteroidia; order Chitinophagales; family Saprospiraceae; genus JANQPA01. Next base: position 530 of record JBCBCD010000600.1, on the reverse strand, counting down.
GCACTACAGGAATTAAATCATGTTCCAAAAAATACAATAAGCGTTGTATCAACTCAAGGCGAACACCTGAATATCCCTGAGATAAAGCATGGATTTTAAAAACCAGCATCAACTTTGATAAAAGCTTAGGAATAGGCTTTCCAACACCTACTGCATGTGTGATGAGTAAATTTTCTTGTAATAAGTTGGTGTCATCTATCGAGATTTTTGTGTCACACAATGGTCCAAAACCAGTATTGATCCCATAGAATGCCTTATTAGAATGGAGTATTAATTCTACATGCTCTCTGCAGCTATCTATTTTATCGATTGCTTCATGAACCAAAACTCCTTTGATTTCACCTTTAGCCAAAGCAATCGCTTGATGAAGAGTCAACTCCTCTATTCCATATTTAAATGCCATTTGATCACAAGAATTTAATCCATTTCAAATTTACCCTTAACTTTAATAGCCAACAATACAATTTAAACCACCAAATAATAACTGTGAGTTATCAATTAGAAATAAGGCATTTACGCGTAAATGCCTT
>JBCBCD010000599.1:0-4905 GCA_038530915.1 Bacteroidota bacterium | reverse complement strand
ATTAAGTAAAACTAAAAAAATAAGTTTTGCATTTTGACCGAGAAGATTTTGTCTCAAGGCAAGGCAAAAAATGCAGGAATAGCCTAGCTATGGTGAGGCTTTTTAACGCAGTATTGAGGCAAAAGATTCCATCAAAATCGAAAGATTATTCTTTTAGTTTTACTAAGTAATTGAAGATTATGAAAACCAAGCAGCTTTTAGCTAAGCTTCAAAATGCAAACCTACAATCTCAAGGATTAAACCGATTAAAAGCTTTTGGGAAAGGTAAAAAAGCCGTATTGGAGACTGTAGAACATCTGGGATATGTTCAAATCGATACCCTGGCGGTTGTCACTCGCGCACATCATCATACGCTTTGGACCAGAGTTCCTGATTACCAAAACGATTACCTGCACCAGTTGGTGGAAGATCGAAAGGTTTTTGAATACTGGTTTCATGCGGCCTCTTATCTTCCAATGAGGGATTTTCGTTATGCCTTACCTAGAATGTCACAATTCAAGAGGGGAGAAGCTCGCTATTACAAGAATGTACCACAGGAAAGCATCAAATATGTATATGATAAAATACGCATAGATGGGCCGCAAAAAAACAGAGATTTTAAATCGGAAAGCAACAAGTTGGGAAGTTGGTGGAACTGGAAACCCACAAAAATGGCCCTTGAAAAACTTTTCATGCAAGGAGATTTAATGATTAGTGGTCGGGATAAAATGGAAAAAATCTATGAGCTCACAGAGAGAGTTCTTCCCGAAGGTGTTGATACCAGTGAACCTGATCCAATGGAATTGGCTGAATATTTAGTCCGCACTTACCTACGAGCTTACGGATTTACTACAATTAAACAAATTACACATTTAAAAACAGGTCAAGAAATCCGGAATAATGTAAAACAAGTGCTGCAAGGGATGTTGGAAGAAAAAACGATACAACAAATTGATATTGATGACTTACCCACCATTTATGCCCAAAATGATTTGTTGGATAGTTCTAGGCGTAGGTCTGATGCTAAGGTTAGGTTGCTTTCACCTTTTGATAATGCTATTATTCACCGTGATCGAGTCAAACAAATTTACAATTATGATTATCGATTGGAATCCTATATTCCCAAGCCCAAAAGGGAATTTGGTTACTTCTGCCTGCCCATTTTGTTCAAAGGCAAATTTGTAGGTCGGGTGGACTGTAAAGCACATCGTAAAAATGGTCAGTTTGAATTGATTAACCTCTACATTGAAGATGATGAGCTTGATCTTGAAATTTTTATGCAACCTTTTGTTGAAACGATTCTTCGCTTTGCCAATTTTAATGGCTGCCAATCGATAAATGTGTCTAAAGTTCATCCTTTTGGATATACAGAACAATTTCAAAAGGCATTAAGTGATATATAATTAGAATTGATAAAAAGCTTTTGTAATGAATGGTTCAAATATAATTGTTTTTGTGTAGGGTTTAGGGTGTAGTGTGTAGAGGCCCTCTAAACACTACACCCTAAACTTGAGGTTCTATTTATGAGCAAAGTCAAGCTCTATTATCTAAATTAATTTTGGTGCCTACTTTAGAAGCCAATAAACAAGCAATAAAACCAATGTCAAAAAAATATCAATTCTTAGCAGCCAATAACAAGGAACAATTAAGTGATTTAAAGAAACAATGGCTGAGAATTTTGACAAGTCCTCAAGATGGGATGTGGGATGCTTTTAGAAATTATGCTAGCCCTATAGCAATTCTGGATGCTGACAATTGGATGGGTTATGCTTGTATAAGAGACAATCATGAACTGATTCAATTTTATATCCTTCCTGAATACATGTCTGAAGGCTTGGATATTTTCAAACAGCTATTAGCAATAAAAAACATCAAAACAGGTATCGTTGGAACAAACAATCCTGTTTTCTTATCAATGGCGATGCATTACACTGAAGAGCTTGATGTACATACTTATTTATTTAGGGATAGTTTTGATACGCTTATTGAAGGAAAAGAAGGATGCCTTCAAGTAGGTAAACAGGAAGATATTGATACGATAGTTAATTTTTGTCATTACAGTATTGGAGCTCCTAAAGACTGGTTGAAAGGATATATTGGAGGCTTGGCAGAAAAAGGTGAAATCTATTATTTTGAAAATGAGGAAACGATTATAGGTACCTGTGAAGTTAGAAGCAGTGAAACAGCTCCTCAATACATGGATATAGGAATGATCGTATCTCCTGATTTTAGAAAACAAGGCTTTGGTACTTTCTTATTACATCAAGCAAAATCTATAGCTATTGAGAAAGGAAAAGTGCCCATTTGTTCTTGTGAAAAAGATAATGTTGGCTCATTGAAATCGATTCAAAACTGTGGTTTTTTTAGTAACTTTCAATTACTATCGGTTGATTTTAAGGTATAATTGAATTAATAAGCAAGCAAATATGAAGTGAATTGTGACAATTACGCTCCTTTCAAATTCTTCTTGAGATAATTAATCCATTATGAATGAAAAAACTGAAACAATTTTAGATGATCCATCAATACCTCAAGAAACAAAAATATACTTTTCAAGATTTAACATATTTGTATATACAGTATTAGGGTTGGGTTTATTAGCATATGGTATTTATCTAGCTATGACAGGTGAGTGGATTAGCTTATTTATAATACCTATCGCATTAATATTTGTCTATTATGCTCGAACACAAGGTACTAATAGTGAACCAAGAATCATTCTTAATGCAAGAGGGATAAAAACTGAAAGCGCTGATTTTGTAATATGGGAACAAATTGAAAGCATAGAAGCACATGTAAAAGGCTTCGGTAGAGATACCAAATGGCATTTAAGCATCCATTACAAAGAACCCATCAAAGGAAAAAAAGAAGACCATATGTTGATTGGAGAATTGATGGTCACTCCTGATAAAATTGAAAAATTGATCCGTATCTATCAATTGAGAAATAAAGCACAATAAATAATGATTTACGGCTATACCATATTTTACGTTGATGATGTAGAAGCGAGCATCGCATTCTATGAAAAGGCTTTTGGTTTTACCAGAAAATTTATAACTCCTGAAAAGGATTATGGTGAATTACTTTCTGGGGAAACTACAATTGCATTTGCCTCTATTGAATTAGGCCAATCAAATCTAAAACAAGGTTTTAAAAAGATTTCTACCTCTGAAAAACCAATAGGTATGGAAATGGCCTTTGTTACTGATGAAATTGAACGAGATTTTCAGAAAGCTATTGATGCTGGAGCCAAAGCAGTGGAACCTATAACTCAAAAACCCTGGGGGCAGAAAGTCGGTTATTTACAGGATATTAATGGGGTACTGATAGAGATTTGTACTCCTATAAATAATTGAAAAGATTTAAATAATTTATTATACAAAAGATGACATTACAAAGTGATAATTATTTGGTCCAACCACTTAAGTTAGCTTTAGTTTGGACTTTCAAATATTGACAATTAATTATTACTTTTGTATTGCAAGTAATAAGTGCGTTGATTGTATTTGCAAGTAAAGGAAAACATTAGTGTAATATGAAAGATGGTTTTAGATGTACTTGTCCAATTACTTCTGCAATAGATATATTAGGAGATAAGTGGACTTTGGTCATCATCAAACAGATGCTGGTAGAAGGTAAGAAAACGTTTAAGGATTTTATTGAAAGCGAGGAGAAGATTGCCACTAATATTTTATCCACTCGTTTAAAGATGTTGGAGGATGCTAAAATTATAAGCAAGGGGAAACTTCCTGATAATAAGAAAACCAATATATATACTTTAACCGAAAAAGGCATTGCTCTGACACCAGTCATAGTAGAATTGGCCTTATGGAGTGATCAATATGTTAGACCCGATCATCCAACAATGAGAGCGGATGAAGAATTAGTAATTATGAAATCCAATAAAGAAGCCGCCATAAAAATGTTGAAGGATAATTATGAATAATCAGATGAATCATGGATTCAAGCTATCTTATTTTTGTCCAACCACTTACTTTACTTTAATAGTCATAGAAGAGGTACTTCCGATCTATATAGTATCAGTTTAAAAGCATTAGAAGTATTTCAACAAATTAGCCATAAATGATTCTACTATGTTAGGTGAAATTCAGGAAAAAATAGGAAAGCAAATTAATGGAAAAGTGAGCTTTTCCAGACTGAAGAACTGTAATGCCAACCTTACAAGTAGTTATTACTCAGTTAAATATATTTTTAAGGGAACTGAAGTGTATGAAAAAAACAATAGTTCCTACGAGTTGTACAATGGCGAACTCCTTTTTGTCAGACCCAATGAGTACGTTCAGCTTAATTTTGATGGCTCTGAATACTCCCATGGTATTTGTTTGTATCTGGATCTGGATTTTTTACAGGAAAAAAACTTTAGTGGAGAATTAGAAAAGCATGTACCTTCATTTAAAATTTCTACAATTGATACAGAATTAGGTATTTTCTATTCAACTATTTCGAATAGGTTGGATACTGATACGGCATTGCTGTCTTTTGTGGATGTCTTGAAAAAGTTTTTGCTAAAGAGACAGTTACAATTAGGCGATTTAGCTTGCAAAAAGTGGGAAACTAAACTGGATTTATGGGAGCAAATTGAACAAAGCAAGTCGTACATCCTAACCAATTATTCCAAGCCCATTACGCTAAAAGACATATCAAATAGTGCTTACATGTCGCCTTATCATTTCCAGCGAACTTTTAGCCAATTTTTTAAAATGAGTCCTGCTCAATATTTGCTTAGCGTAAGAATGAGAAAAGCATGGAAGTATCATTCTGAAGGAATAGAAATCTCTCAAATAGCTGAAGCTTGTGGGTTTGAAGACCCAAAGTATTTCAAAAAAGTTTTCAAAAAGTATTTTGTTAACTACTTAGTAAAACTAAAAAAATAAGTTTTGCATTTTGATCGAGAAGATTTTGTCT
>JBCBCD010000598.1:0-4912 GCA_038530915.1 Bacteroidota bacterium | reverse complement strand
TTTATTTCAGGAACATAAAATAGATTCATGGTTATTGTTGTTAGTTATTAGTTATTGGTTTTTGTAGGCTGAAAAGTAAGTTAATAGATCCCAAATAAAAAACCAACAACTAAAAACATTCATTCAATTCCTTTACCTTTAGGCCTTCAAATTCAACCTATAGTAAATAGGAGTGTTAAATTAAATCATAGTAATTAAGAAATAAACGTACCCAATGGAGTTTTTGATTAAAGCCTCTCAGTTGATGCTGAGTTTGTCAATATTGGTTGTTTTGCATGAGTTAGGGCATTTTATTCCTGCCAGATTGTTTGGGACCAGAGTAGAAAAATTTTACCTGTTTTTTGATGCAGGTTTTTCTTTATTCAAATATAAAAAAGGAGACACAGAATACGGTATTGGATGGTTGCCGCTTGGTGGTTATGTAAAAATTGCCGGTATGATAGATGAAAGTATGGATACCGCCCAATTAGCCACAGAACCGCAACCTTGGGAATTTCGATCCAAGCCTGCCTGGCAAAGATTGGTCATTATGCTGGGTGGTGTAACAGTTAATTTTTTCCTGGGCCTATTTTTATATGGCATGGTCCTTTGGGGCTGGGGAGAAGTGTACCTTCCTAATGACAATGTGAAGTATGGTATCTATGTAGATTCAATTGGCCAAAAACTAGGCTTGCAGGAAGGTGATCATATTTTACAAATAGGCGAAAAGGAATTTGATAAATTCAGCCGTGGTGCTTTAATACAAGGCATTGTAATTGATGGAGCAAAAACCATTACAGTAAGACGTGATGGAAATACTATTGATGTCGATGTTCCTCCTAATATGGTGCAAGAACTATCCAGCTATAAAAACCAGAACAATCTCATTTTTGATGCCAGAACACCATTTGTAGTGGGTCAGGTCGCTGAAGGCTTACCAGCTGACAAAGCCGGCATACTGATTGATGATGAGATCATCTCTTTAAATGGCACGCCGACTCCTTATTTCAATCAATTCCAGGACTTGTCCAGAAAACTAAAATCTCAGGAAGTGACGGTCGGTTTTATAAGAAATAAGAAGGACACGATGAATGTGGATCTTACCACCACTGAAAATGGAACCATTGGTGTAGCGCGATATTCGAACAGTGTATTTTTTGACATCGATCGACAGGATTACACTCTAGCAGAAGCCATACCTGCTGGTGCTAAGAAAGGATGGAATGTATTGTCCACCAATGTGATTGCTATTGGTAAGATGTTCACAGGGGATATTAAAGTATCTGACAGTTTGGGTGGTTTTGGTTCTATCGGACGCATGTTTGCCCCAGTCTGGGATTGGGAACGTTTCTGGACCATGACGGCTGCTCTTTCTTTGATCTTAGCCTTTATGAACTTGCTTCCTATCCCTGCTTTAGATGGTGGTCATGTGATGTTTTTGATTTATGAGGTAATAAGTGGTCGCAAACCAAGTGATAAATTCATGGAGTATGCTACTATGGTTGGTATGGTACTCGTATTGGGCTTGGTATTGTATGCGAATGGATTGGATCTGTGGCGTTGGATACAGGGGCAGTTTTAAACTAGTGTATTAGTTTATGAGTGGATGAGGTTAGGAGATAAATGTGGAAGAATAAATTGAAAAAGCTTTTTGCTATTGATATTTTTTATATCTTTGCCAAGCATTTGAAAAAGGGTGATTAATAAATACTTTTTGTTAAGTGCTTGTCACCAGCCGATGTGGCGGAATTGGTAGATGCGCTGGATTCAAAATCCAGTTGACTTTGAAATAATTGATACTTGCCGAAGTGGTGGAATTGGTAGACACGTTGGATTCAAAATCCAATGCTCGCAAGGGCGTGGGGGTTCAAGTCCCCCCTTCGGTACCAATTTTAAAAGCTCAAATCTTCTTCAAGGTTTGGGCTTTTTTTGTAAATGTGGCAAACATTTATGGCAAACAGTGGCAAACTTTCTATGTATAAAGATAGATTAGACTTGCTTATTTTGCAATGTCAATTTTTCAATGATGACCACTCCTAACCAAAAATCCCACCCATAACTTTCTATTTGTCAATTTTTATTTTTCTCTTAATTACCTTATTTTTAAATAATAGAGGTAGTACCCCTAATTTTTTATTCCTAATTGTATTGTCATGAAATCTGTTTATTGAAGAATTCAAAAAAAATGAACCCCACTGCTTTGGAGGTTCAAAATGCGACTAGCAGAATTTATCATTTTGATTATTGCTTTTATCAAGATCATAGAATTAGTAAGTGCCTTATTTCCTCTATGAGCAAATAACCATTGACTATATTCTCAATCCCATAAAACACAAAATCAAGTGATAAGTAGTTGGATCGAACTTTAACCTGGCTTAGCTAGAGTTCAATATTTTGATAATATCAAGGACAAAAGTAAAAGCAAGTAGATTAAGATTAACAATTGGGGTATGCCTCTTCCTTAAAATAAGGAATGATCTCGCAGCTACTCTACCCAATATTTTTATAATAATTCAATAATCTTCTCTATAACCCACATTATAACAAAAATCGTTGTCTTTCAGAAACTTAGAATGCGTTTTCAAAATCAACTAAATGTGGATTTCACCACATTTCTTTTTTAAACGAGGTCCGTTCACCACCAAAAAGTAACCTTCATTTGATTCAGGTCAAAACCCTATTAATCTAATCAGAATTATAATCCACTAATACCTTCTTTAACTTTATTTCTACTTTGCTTTTACACTCTAACTTAGCAAACGTTGTAATTTTAGTTTCTACTTCTAATATTAAATCATGAAGGACTGTTGGAAAGTTTTCAAAATATCTAGCTGTTAATTCCCGTTTAAAATTTCTAGTTTTTCAGTTAAAGGCATTTTTTAACCTATCTAATCAACGTATGTATTTTTCGTCCAAATAATCACTTGACATTTCGTTTAAGCATATTTGTAAGTTGTCATTGTGACAATTTAGTTTTTCACACGCAGCCTTGAATCCAGAGGCAGTTTCACAAAGCTCTAATGCTAAAGGATACTTAATTCTAATTTCCGTTCGAAAAAGGGCAAGGGGATCACCTTGAAATTTATCATGACTAAATGCGACTATAAATTGATTTCAAACTGACTCTAATACCTGAAACACATAACTAAATTCTGGATTGGTAAGGCCCTGAAAATTTACATATTGTTTTACATATTCTGGGGCATTAGATAATCACCACTCAAAAAAACACTTGTGAACTCTATTTAATTCAGAAGTCTTCTTCTCCATGAAAATAATAGTTACTAAACAAAATAATATTACTGTTTTTGGATCAAAAAGTTGCAAACTAAACTTAACTAATACTCTAATGAACTGGAACCTGTTCTTTTGACCTCTAAATACATTTGCTTAAAAGTCCTAGCTTCTCTTTCTTGATCTCTCATGTATGTTTCCGCATTATACAATTTCGTTTCAAGATCATTTCTTTGATGTAAAGCTTTAGTGAGTTCTCGTTCATGCCTTTCCCTCTCAATCATTAATTGTTCCTTTGCAATTCGTTTTTCGCTTTCTGCTTTGTCAAGCCTTTCTTTCATCCGCATTAAGGCTTCTATTTTTTGTTGGGTCTCATTTAATAATTTAGTCTGCAGATCGACTTCTTTTTGAGCAGCCTCTATTCTCATTTTTTGTTCTTTAAAGACCATACCTGCTCCAGCTTCACTTACTGCTAAATCCCTCATTCCATAGTAAACTTCTTTCTCTTTTTGTTCAATTACTTCTAAGGCTTTTTTTTGCGTTAGGATTGCTTCTCTCTGATTGAGATCAAGTTCCTTACTTTTGGTATCAATTCTTTCTAAAAGATGTTTTCCTGAACTTTGGTCTTGAATTAAAGCTTTTTGCTTTAGCTCTATTTCTATAGCCTTCTGGTCAAGTTTTTCTAAAAACAACCTAGCATTTCTCTTAAATAAATCGGTTTCATCTTTGTGATTTTCAAATATACCTTGAACCTTCTGAAGTTGGATTTCAGAATCCATTTTTACCCTTTCTCCATCCAGTTTATATTGTTCTGCCTTTAAGGCAAGTTGATTTACTTTATCAGAATACATTCCTAAACTTCTTTGTACAAGCAATAGCTCTCGATTCATTCTCAAAGATTCTTGGCCTATAACATTCTGAAATTTTCCTATTGACAAGCCAAGATCTTTTATTTGGTTTGTATTCTGTAAGATTAATTCATTAGTATTACGTTCTAATTTGAGATAGTTTTCTTTTACAGTTAAGTCAAGTTTTAACAAAGCTTGATCACGCATAATTAACTCTTTTTCGAGTTGGCCTAAAAAATTAATATGCCTTTTATCAATACGCAAAATTTCTTTCCCAATGGAGTTAAAAACTTCGTTAATCCTTCCTGTCAAAACAACTTCTATGCCTTTAAGATTCTGTTTAAGTTCTGAAAGCTCAATCTTAACCGTTGATTGGATTAAATTTAATTGTTCAAGCATTTTAAGTTTAAACTTTTCAAGATTCATTTCCACTCCCATGAATCTCTCACTTGTTTTCAATTTTTCTGCTTGTATTTCCTTATCTATAGAATCTATTTTATCATTAACAGCTCCCTTAAAAGAAAAAATTTCCTCCTTAGCATCTAATTTCTCAGTTCTAATTTGATGGATTTTCTTCTCTATTTCTGACAAGAAGCTTTCATGCTTCCTTTTTTCATAATACTCCATATCCTCAAACAAATTAGACCTATTGTATTCAATCTTAGAATCATCGAACACATAATTTAGTAGTTCATTTTGTATCTTATTCCTTTGCGTTTTATTTTCATTTTGAAGACCCGTTACTTTTAGTTTTAAGTCACTAATAATACTAGCATAATGACTTTCTTTTTGCGCCAAAGAAAGTTCTAACTCCTCTACCCTTTTCGTTGCTTGCAGCCATTTTTGTTCGT
>JBCBCD010000597.1:0-4916 GCA_038530915.1 Bacteroidota bacterium | reverse complement strand
AAACTTTGGTGATGCATTACAAGATCTTACTCAAAAAAATCCAGCACAAATTCTTCGTTTCTTTTTTTCCACTGGATATGTAATCGACTCTCTGAATTTAAAAGGTAAAATTATAGATGCGCTTACTAATGAACCAGTAGAAAACGTTAGGTTCATGTTGTATGATAATTTGGCCGATACTGTAGTTAGAACCATTCGCCCATTATATGTAGCTAGAACGGATAAAGAAGGTCGTTTTGAAATTCAGAATTTAAGGGGAGGTTCCTTCAAAGCTTTTGCGTTGGAAGATACAGATGCCAATTATAAATTCAGCAATTATGCAGAACGCATCGCCTTTCCGGATTCTTTTGTGGTGCTACCGGATACCACTGGTTTATTAGAGCTAAAGCTTTTTCAAGAAAACCCACCTTTGGAGATTGATGAAATAGATACCACTCAATTTGGCTTCATTAAAATAGGAATGAATCAAAAGGTACCTGTTATAAATATTGCCTTTAGTGATACCACTTTAAACTTTCTAACAAAAATTGAAAATGATACCATAAAACTTTGGTATCCCGAGCAACTCCCTGATTCTTCATTGATCTTTCTGAATAAGGATACATTCTATCTAGATACCATTATCCTAAAGCCCATTCCTAAAGCTTCTTTTTTAGAATCAGCGCTTTTAGAATGCTTAACCATTAAGAGAAAGATTCCCTTAATCACACAGAATCCCGCTAATCCATTGCGCTTTGAATGGAATCATCCATTAAGTTCTTTTCAGGAAGATTTAATTCTTCTGACAGAAGATACAGTTCGAAAAGAAACATCACCTAGCATTACCATAAACCAGGAAGATCCTCGAATACAGACCATTTCTTATGCCTGGCGTTCTAATTTGACTTATACGTTGACTCTGTTTCCCGGAGCATTCACCGATATTTATGGCTTAAGTAATACAGATACGCTCATACAAGAATATAAAATTGGGTCTCCAAAAGATTTTGGGACCTTTGATATTAAGTTTACCAATTTAAATCCTGATACTTCCTATGTTGCAGAATTGTTGTTCAGAGGAAATTTAGTCGAGACAATTGTATTAGAAGGAGAGCAAGAGCAACAAAGAAGATTAAAGTCATTGCCTCCCGGAAAATATGAGTTAAGGTTTATTACAGATCTCAATAAGAATGGCATTTGGGATACTGGTAATTACGATTTGAAATTACAACCAGAACCTTATTTCATCCAAGAACTCGAACAGCTCCGTGCTAATTGGGAAGTGGAAGTTCTGATTGATCCATTGGCTTCCCAGTAAATTTCAAAAAATTAATAGGCATACACACCATTTCTACTCTAAGCTGCATCTCTGAAATTATATAACTTAAAATTACGCCAAGGAGCTAATTTTTTAGTTATATTACAAATGTCATTGGAAAATTACCTTTTATGAAGAAAGTAATACTCGTTCTGGTTTGCTGTAGCTTTTGCTTTTTATCTTTTCCAACCTTAGTAAATGCACAAGCAGAAGATACCTTAAGAGCATCATTGGTTAGTCGAGCCTATAACCAGGCAATGGATTATTTGGCGGCCTATCAGTTTGATAAGGCCTTAGAAACTTTCAGTACTTGTTACATAATGGAATCTGAGAATGTAGAATTCCTTTCTAAAATCGCTTATTGCCATTTTCAATTAGGGCGCTATGGCGACTCTGAATTGTATTATAAGGAGGTCTTAAAAGTAGATTCACTCAATATAAATGCCATTAGTTCTTTGGGTAATCTTGATGAAAAAAGGAAGAATTACAGAGGTGCACAAGTATATTATGGTCAATTGATCAAGTTAGATTCTACCAATAGTTATTACTACAAGAAAAGTGGTTATCTAGCCTTGAGACAAGAAAAAGTGATCCCGGCAATAGGTTTCTTCCTTGCAGCTTACAAATTCAACAAAAAAGATCTTGAAGTTATTGACGTACTCAGCTCAATGTATTTAGAGTTGAATGATTTAAAGTCTGCTGATCAGGTATTACGGGATGGCCTCAGTATTGATGCAGATAATATTCAGTTGCTTCAAAATTTAGCGAGGCTAAGGCAAAAACAAAAAAAGCATCAAGAAGTCGTAGATGCTGTCGAAAAAATGATGATTCAGGGAGATACAGTCACTTACTATCAAATGTTGCTGGGGGTGGCTTATCTTAAAATTGACAGTGTAGAAAAGTCAATAGAACACCTTACTGCCATCATAAAAAGGAAAAAGGATAACCAACATACGCACCATTATTTGGGTTTGGCTTATTTCGAAAAGAAAGATTATGACCTTAGTAAAATTCACATACAGCAAGCAATAGAACTGGCTATTTCCCCTAAAATAGCTACTTATCATGCTGATTTAGCCACAGTAATGGAAAAGGATTACGATTATAAAGGAGCAATTAAGCAATTTGAAAAAGCTTATAGCTACTCTGAAGATCCCGAACATCTATTTTATATGGCAAGAAATAGTGATTTGTATTACAAGGACAAGAAAATAGCTCAGAAATACTACAACAAATACTTGGCTACCAATGATCAGAAGTTCAAACAATATACACTAGACCGACTGAAACAATTAAGAGAAATCATTCACTTTCAGGTGAAGTAACATCAAAGCGCAACTTATGAAGATGCAAAAATTAACCAAGGCCGAAGAAGAGATCATGCAGATCATTTGGACATTAGGCCCCTGTACTGTTAGTGATATCAGAACCTATATCGCTGAGGATTTACAACAGGAAAAACCTCCTCACAGCTCCATTTCGACTATTGTGAGAATATTGGAAAAGAAGCAATTTTTAAATCATAAGGCATACGGACGTACTTATGAATACCACCCTCTAATCACTAAGGAAGAATACAGTGATTTTTCACTCAATAAGTTGGTTAGCGATTACTTTGAGGGTTCCCCCAATCGGTTGGTCTCATTTTTGATTAAAAAGAAAGACCTGAACTTAAAAGATTTGAATGATTTGATGAACAAGTTAGACAACTTAAATGAATAAGTATGATCACCTATCTACTTCAAGTTAGCCTGGTAAGTGCACTTTTTTACTTATTGTATCATTTGTCATTAAGCAAGCTTACCTATTTCAAAATCAACAGAGTATACCTTATTAGTGCGTTGTTACTATCATTTGCACTCCCATTTCTTCCTGATTTTGAAACAACCTCTACTATAATTGAAACTGCTGTTCCCAACAGCAACCTAAGTGCCCTCATGGAAAATGTGGATCAATTCGAAAGAGAAGCAATTGTCATCACTGCTGATCGGATCAATTCCTCTTTCCCCTTCGATTGGCTTTCCTTATTGTATTGGTTTGGCTTTGCCATTACAGCCGCTCATTTGCTTTACGGAATGTATAAGCTTTATCTACTTTATAAAGGAGGAGAATTGGAGAAAAAGGGAGGATTAAACTTTGTCTTGACAGAAGGAGCTCCACATTTGCCTTTTTCTTTTTTCAATCTCATTTTCTGGAGCAAAGCCATGCCGCTTCAAGGCGTTTCCTCTAAGCAAATGATCGAGCATGAAGCTGCTCACGTCAAGTCTTGGCACAGTATTGATTTAATGCTTATGGAAGTTATCACGCTTGTGGCTTGGTACTTTCCAATGGTTTATCTATACCGGGCTGCCATAAGAAACAATCATGAATATGAAGCAGATGCCTATGTTGTGAGGCATTCTTCAAAAAAAGCATATGGCCATTTACTGATTCAGCAATCTTTGTCTGGACCTCAGATTGCTTTCGTAAATCACTTTATTCACTCTCAACTAAAAAACAGAATACTTATGTTGACTAGAAAGAAATCCTCGCATTGGAGCCTGGGCACTTATTTATTGAGTTTGCCCTTGGCTTTACTTCTTTTATTGGCATTTAATACAAATCAGGCAGTTGCAGAAAATCCTGTTGTTGAAACAGTTATTACGGACACTGTTCCTCAGCCTCTGTTTATGTTAAATGACAAAAAACTATCTTACGAATTGGTTAGACACATCAGCCCAAATTTAATTGAATCAATTCATGTAATGAAGGGCGATGAAATTTTCCGCACTTATGGGTTCAATCACAAAGATGGAGTAGTAAATATTGTATGTCCAAGTTGTAAACTTGAAGATATTAAGAAAAAGGCCGTCGAAAACCCAGAAGTAAAAAGGGTGGATTATACAGTTAAAGCTAATAAAAGAGCTATCCTAGATGGAGAGCCTGTTTTTCGGATAGTAGAACAAATGCCTTTATTCCCAGGCTGTGAAAATAAAGATTTAGCGCGTGAAGAAATAAGAGACTGTGCCAATGACGAATTATTACAGTACATCTACAACAACATCAAATATCCAAAAATTGCTAGAGATAATGGTATTGAAGGTACTGTAGTTGTAAGCTTTGTAATAGACAAAGAAGGAAATATTGTACAGCCAGAGATGCGACGCAGTTTAGGGGGCTATTTCGATGACGTTGTTTTACATGTTGTCAATAAAATGCCACAATGGTCACCGGGTAAGCAGAGAGGACAAGAAGTAGCGGTACAATTCAACTTACCAATCAAGTTCAAATTAACAGATGATATGGTAAAAGAGGACGCCCAAGATTTTGGTAAATTGGAATTGAAAGCTTTCTCTGTTGCACCAAATCCTACAAATGGAATGGTTCAGTTGCTATTTGAAGCAGAAGCCGGACCAACTATTATAACAGTGTCGGATGCATCAGGAAAAGAAGTAATGAGAAAGCAATTGATCAACTTTGATGGCATTTACAATAGTCAAATAGACTTAACAGACGCACCTAAAGGCATGCTATTTGTGTCTGTTCGTCAAAAAGATAAAGTGTATACCAGTAAAATTGTTAAGCAATAAAGAGAATAAACCTGAAAATAAATAGAGGTTGTAGCAAGCCAACGGCTTGC
>JBCBCD010000596.1:0-4922 GCA_038530915.1 Bacteroidota bacterium | reverse complement strand
ATCAAAACCTTTAGGGTTAAAATCTTTTTCATATTTTTTTGAGTATCCGGGCATTAGTAATGTTGTATATTTATAAATACCATAGTCTTCACTGTCTAAATAAATGGTGGCATCATAAATAACGTGATTCAACTCAATGATATACACCTTTCTTCCATCATAGTAAGTCACTCCTTTTAACGTTAGCTTATCCGGGAAACGTTTCATCAAATTCAGAATGCTGCCATTGAAATGGATCATTTCTTTATAACCTCTAATCTCATTTGAGACTAAAATTCTATAAAGCTCATTTCTTTTCCCATATCTTTTTCGGTATAGTTCTTCCCTGTAATTGAGAGGAAGGTTATCGTCACTTTTTCTTAGTTCTTTCACTTTTAATTTAATGTTACTGGTAGGTTTATAGATGCCGGGATCTTGTATGTCTACAGCTGCTTCCAACACCCGCATGTAATTGATGGTTTCTCTATTGATGGTTGCCTGACGGTAAAAACCGGTCATATAATGTAGTTTGTTGGGATAGTTTTTCTTAAAGTTTTTGATGGCTTTCTCTACGAAATAGACCAGGGGTTGTTCAGTACCAATGACTTCAACTTCATCCAGGAGTTTGAGTTGTGGCTCAAGTCGAATGATGAATTCCTTGCTCATGTCTAATTCTGATAATTGAAACCGCTGGGAATAATAGCCCAAATGACTGATTTCCAATTCATCATCCAAAAAGTCAATGGAGAAATAGAAAGAATATGCTCCTGTTTCTGATGAAGCTGTCCCTATACCCTGAGCAGGAATACCTATGTGAACAAAAGCAAGTGGTTGAGCAGTTTGAGCATCAATAATTTTGCCTTTTAACTGTACGGTCTGAGCAAATAGTAAAGGAGAAAGAAATAAAAAGGTTAGGAAGTTTAGTAAAGCTTGTTTCATTGCAAAGTGTGTTTAATAATTTTAGTGAGCGTGTATTAAAAACTATTGACCATTTTTTCTATACTGTGCTTCCAGCGATTCTTTAAATTCCAGGTCATTCTTCACCTTAGGGTTGATGGGTTCTAAGTCAATAATATTAAAGGAAGACCAAAAACTTTCATTATAAGGATAATCGAGCTCAAACATCTTTTGCTCTGTGTTTTTGATTGCAACCCTAGATTTAATGCGATCAAATTCTTTTTTGTTGGTATAAAATTTATTGATTAGCAGGGTAGTAAATTCATAAGCAAAAGTATACTTTTTCCCCTTCTCACTATCTAATATATCGCCTATGTTCACTGCTCGTATCAATGACAACTGATATTGTCCATTGACTCTTCGGTATTGTGCAAAAGAATCGTAATCTCTTTCTTTAAAACCGGGACCATATTTCTTTTTTAATCTGGGTATAAACGTCATTGTAATTTTGTAGATTCCATAGTCTTTGCTATCCAGGTATATAATCCCACTTTTAAAACGATGATTTAATTCTATAATGTAAACTTTGCGATCATCGTAATAGGTAACTCCTTTTAGGGATAAGCTATCAGGATTTTTTAACATAGCAGAAAATATACTGCCAAACTTTTTGTATTGTGACATTTCTTTATGTGATCGAATTTCACTTCTTGAAACAATTTTAAAAAGCTCATTTCTTTTGCCAAATTGCCTTTCTAATCGTTCATTACGGAAATTAACTGGACGTAAATCGTCACTTTTTCTTAGCTCTTTTACTTTTAGTTTAATATTACTGCTGGGCTTATAAACGCCCGGATCTTGTATATCTACAGCCGCCTCAAGTACCCGCATATAATCTTTGGTTTCTCTATTGATAGTAGCTTGACGGTAAAAGCCAGTCATGTAGTGCAATTTATTGGGGTAGTTTTTATTTAGATTCTTAATTGCTTTATCAATATAATAAACCAAGGGCTGTTCTGTACTCACGATTTCTACTTCCTCCAAAAGGTTTAATTGAGGTTTAAGGCGGATGATGAATTCTTCTTCCAAATCCAACTCAGATAATTGATACCGCTGTGAAAAATAGCCTAAGTGGCTTATTTCTAATTCATCATCTAAGAAGTCAAGCGGAAAATTAAATGTAAAGGTTCCATTTTCTGAGGAAACCGTTCCTATGCCTTGTGAAGGTATACCAATGTGAACAAAAGCAATGGCTTCATTGCTCTTCGAATCGATGATTTTTCCACTCAGCTTGGCTTGCTGACAAAAAATATACGGAGCAGTACTAAAAAGACAAATGGCGAGAGTAATGAGATATTTCATACTATAATGGATATTAGTTTTTAGTAAAAAAAGGGATTGTTAGTTTTAAAAAAGGTACTGTGGAATTCATTACGCAACAATAACCAACAACTAACAACCAAAACAAACTTTTATCTAATTAAATTCACTGTACCGGAGTATGTAATTTCTATGCCTCCGGGCTCTACCAGTGAAAAGAAATACACATAAGGCCCACTTGGCAATTCCTGACCTCTCATTGTTCCATCCCATGGGATTACTCTATCACTGCCGGTAGCACCATTTTGTTGACTGTATACCTGGCTTCCCCATCTATCGAAGACAAAGAAATCTTTTAAAGCAAAGAAAGTAAAATCAGCAAAAATGGTAAACATATCGTTTATCGCATCTCCGTTTGGACTAAATGCATTGGGAATAAAGACCTTTCTGTTTCCGATTACATTTATGGTTATTGAATCGGTAATACTACAGCCACTTAGACTTATGGCTTCTACAACATAGGTCGTTGTCACCTGAGGTTCAAGAAATGGATTCAGCGTTGTTGAATTACTTACCCCCGCAGTTGGCCTCCAGATCACTCTTTCCGGAACGAAAGAAGCATTGCCGTTTATTTGGATTCCTTGTCCTATGATAATAGTTGTATCAGGCCCCAAGTCCAACGAGATACTTTCGCCAGCCATAATAGTTTGATTAATTTCAAGGGCATTACATCCTTCATTATTTTCAACTCTAATGGAATAGTTGCCAGCTGTTAGGCCTGGAATTTCGATTTGATTGGTACTGGTAGTTTGGTTTAATTGGTCATTAATGAATACATTGTAAGGTGGGTCACCATTTGTTACACTAAATTGAATAGCTCCATCACCAGCATTTTGGCAGGTTTCATCTAAAGTAGTGACATTGCCAATTTCAACTCCTTGAGCAATTCCAAAAGTAATTGGAATGGGAGTGGTTTCACATCCATTTTGACTTAGGCTTACAAAAAGAGAAGTAGAAGTACCTGAAACTATTAATGGCGAAGTAGCAGGAATGAATCCATTTGCATCGGTATACCAGTTGATCATTAATGTGGGATCGTTTGTAAGACTATCATTAAAATCATCCAGGTTGTAAATAGCTTCACCATTCTCATCCGCACATTGGATTGCTGGTGTAAAAGGAGTAGGAGGTTGAGGACCAGCTACTATTTGCACTATGACGGCTTCATTATTGTTATCTAAGTTGTCAATATCCCCATCGTATCCACAAGCCATATATTGATTAATATCTTCAACAGAATTAACAAGATTGGATAAAAAATCTGATAATGGAATGGTACCATTGGTTTGGATATATGAAAACCCCCAAACGACATATTCGCCTATTGCCAAGGATGCAAAATCAAAGTTACCACTTGCATTAAAGTCAACTATGGTATAGGCTGGCGCATCATTTTGAGTGAGAATAAAAGAGTATTCAAAGTCAAAAGCATTGGTATTGGGAGCATTTTCATCAGCTTCAGTATAGTCTGCAACAAAAGCATTCAAATTTTGGCCTTCACATAAAATAATCGGTCTGTCTATACCTGTCTCTATCGGAGGCAATATGTCTCCGGCATCAGTGGTTTTGCAGTCAAAAATAATGCCTCCATTACCAATAAAGCCATTTGA
The DNA here is from genome assembly GCA_038530915.1 of Bacteroidota bacterium. Lineage (GTDB taxonomy): Bacteria > Bacteroidota > Bacteroidia > Chitinophagales > Saprospiraceae > JANQPA01. The sequence continues at coordinate 1,056 of JBCBCD010000596.1, read as the reverse complement.
AAGTGCATTGATAAAATCCTGATTGCTTGTATTGTTTGCTAAACCTGGTGATTCATTACCAAAAACACCTAAGTCACTATAATTGGCTGGATCATTCCAATTGTTATCAACGGCATGATCAAAAATGATCACACTTCCCGATTGACTACTCCCTGTAACACTAAATTGTGTAGGAGCACTACTTAAATCATTGGACAATTGTACACCACCCCAGTGAATGGCATGAATAACGGTTTCACAAGCATCTCTAAGCTGAACGACATCACCCGCATTTCGCAGACCTATCTGCCAACCAACCGGTACTGCTAAAGGATCTTCACATGGACAATAAAAAGGAGAAGTCACATTTGGATTACTCGAACATTCATTAATACAAGAAGAATTACTTGGGATAATATATACCCCATCACCATTAGCATCTTCAGGATCATCAAGAGGTAGAGCTGGATTGGGATCACCGGCATTATACACTACGAGTATAGAACCAGGTAAAACAGATTCATAACAATCACCAAATACCAGATGACCCTGGGCATTTCCTTGACCAGCTTGTGCAATATTGTTATCATCTAAGATATAATCACTGATGTCAACCGGAGCAGTTGGATTATTAGGGTTACCAACCACTACTAGCTCTATGTATTCCATGATATTTCCGGCTCCCGAAGGGCCATTAGAAATTTCATTAATGATCAAACCACCCCTTTCAGGGGCGAAGGGAGCATTCCCATTGTATTGAGCTTTTAGCGTTTCTGGTAGACTTATGAGTAAAATGAAAAATAGAAATAATAAAGAAGTAGTAGAATTATGATTCATATGTAAGATTGAATTTTGGGGACCAATAGTTTTCTCCTATAAGATTAAAATAGTTTGCCATCATTACACGAAATTTTACTCCAATTATTTTGTAGAGAACAGATGTAATATCAAAAAAGGTGGAAGTTCTATTAGGAGAATGGTGTTCCTTTGGCAGATGCATTTTTGTGTATAGTACAGAGTGTAGGGTGTAGGGAGATATACCACTACACTCTACACCATACACATTTTTACATTTCG
>JBCBCD010000595.1:0-4924 GCA_038530915.1 Bacteroidota bacterium | reverse complement strand
ATCTGTCTTAGTACCAGGTGCGGTAGCACTATAGCGAGCTCTCGTACCACCATTGTAATCGCTTTTATCGAACGAGAAATAAATACTCGGCCTTGTTACTGAGACAGATATTTCAGCTAAGTTAATAAATACTGTTAGCCATGCCTCAAATCGATTTGGTGCTTCAGATTTAGCTATATCTTTAGCCAATAATGCGGCGCTGAGGATAAACAATGCAGCAGGAACGAATGGAAATGTATCTTTTTTTGGAATGGATAATACTGCCGGTTCTGATGTAAATGCACTTACTATTTCTTGTTGGGTGTACATTGATCCGAGCGAAACAACCGAACGCTACCTTTACTGGGGTTCTGATGGTTCTGGAAAATTAGGATTTGGTATGCTGGTCAAAGGTAAAGAACTTTACATGATCAAATACGTTAACAATGCTCCTGCTAGCAGAGGGCATGCGATTCCAGCTCCAACAGCTGCTCAAATTGGCACTTCCTGGAAATATAAATTTCTAGGACCAGCTACTTTTGAAGTGGGAGCGGGCTGGTATCAGGTGATTTTGGTGCAAGCGCCTTATTACACCAGGCTTTTTGTTGGAAATCCTCCTAATAGCAGCACAAGTGATGGAAAGGGAAAGATCGGCAAGTATGCTACAGATTTTGCGGGCAGTATGACTGCTCATGGCAAACAAAGCTTGGACTACTTTCAGAGGTGGGGGATGGGAAGACCTCTTTCAAGCACTAATTACCCCGTGCAAAGAATTGACGATTTTATGATCTTCGATTATGACATGATACCAGCACAAGCAGAAGCGCTGTATCGCTGCCAGGTAGATTATACGGTAAGCAATTGTCATAGTCCAACCCTATCTAGCCCGGATTTGACTTTTGCCTTTGTAGCGGATTACGGTTGTAAAGATGGTTCTTACAATAGGTCAGGCTTTGGCACTTATTACAGTCAGGTAGAAGGTGTTGCCGATATGGTGAAATCCTGGAGTCCTGATTTCATTTTAAGTGGTGGTGATGATACTTATGGCGATAAAACGGATCGTGGTTGTGCAACTACCATTGCTGAAAATGTAGGTACCTATTACGGCAGCTATATTGGTCCTAGTACGAGCGATAATCGTTTTTATCCTACACCCGGTAATCATGATTATACTTCACCGGGCGGTATTTCAGCTTGGGAAAGCTATTTTTATAATCCGACAAGTCCTACTAATAATAGTGGCAACGAACGTTATTACAAATTTACTAAAGGAACGACTACTGGAGGCGATCCGCTCATTGAATTTTTTGCCGTTAATTCTTATAAAGATGAGCCGGATGGAATAGATTCCAACTCTACTCAAGCTACTTGGCTCAAGAATAATTTAGCCATTTCCACAGCAAAATACAAAATTGTTTATACCCACTATCCACCTTACGCCTCTTTAAATGCTGATCAAACTGACGATTCTTACATCAAGATGAGAAAATGGCCTTTTAAAAAATGGGGCGCTGATTTGGTTCTCTCTGGTGACCAGCATTTCTATGAACGTAATGACCATAAGGGCTTGACGTATGTGGTATGCGGAGTGGGAGGCTATCCTGTCTTGAAGTATATCAGTCCGGCTAGTCAGATCGTTGCCGGGAATCGAGTTCGATTAGAAGACGAATTTGGGGCATTGAAAATTGATGCTAATGAAGAGGTGATGCGCATTCAGTTTTATACGGTTGACTGGGCAAGATATACTTCTACGGTGCCTACTACTTCCACTTTGCGCGATGAGTTTTTTCTATATCCTAGAAATAGTAGCTCTATTTATCTTTTTACAGAGAAACCAAGTGCAGCACCTAAAGTAGATCTTAAAAGGAAGGTAGAGGTAACTGGTTCGATGACGGTTTATCCAAATCCGACCAAGGGAGAGTTAATAGTGCGATTGCGAGAGGAAACTGCTGGTAAGGCTACCCTTCGGTTGTTGGATGTAACGGGCAAAACGCTTTACCTCCAGCCACTTGTATTGGATAAAGGAGTACAAGAAATTCCGTTGGATTTATCTGGAAATGGCATTTCTAAGGGTATTTATTTCCTCCAATTGGTATCGCCAAAAAGTAATCGGGAGGTAAGGTTAGTTGTACAGTAAGAAATTGATGGAAAATATTTGAAAAGATTGCCCATATACTCTGGTCCACTACAGTTACCATTGTTTGGCTATCTACAATATGGGCGAGTTTGAAATTTCATATAAATAGTGAGTATAGATGCATCTGCAATTGAGCAGGTGCGTTTTTTATTATATCATACCTACTTAAGGCGTAATTATAAGATAAATTCAGCGATAAAATTTAGCTCTAAATCATGAAAGGTCGTTATTACCTATATTGAACTAAGTATTACTTTTAAGCAGGATAGTAAAATTAAGTATCTTCATTGAGCTAATCTTTAAAATAAAATTCAATACTATGAAGATTCGACTGTTTTTAACCTTAATGATTATTATGTTAGCTACTGCGGCTACTTATTCTCAAGACGATAATGGTGGATATCAAACGCCACCAAAAGCCATTAAAGATTTAATTGATGCTCCTACTTCACCCGCTATTTCTATCAATAGTTCTAAAGATTATATGATCTTGGTAGAAAGAGCTGGATACCCTACTATAGAGCAAGTGGCTCAACCTATGTTAAGACTGGGTGGTTTACGAATCAACCCAAAGACCAATGGTAGATTCAGTACAAGATATTACACCGGCTATAAGCTTCAAAAAATAGGCGAAGATAAATCTATGTCTGTTACCGGATTGCCAGAAAATGCTCAGTTGAGTTACCCATCTTGGTCGCCAAATGGCAAGAAAATTGCTTTTACAGTTACGCAAAATGGAGGTATTGAATTGTGGATGGCAGATGTGACAACTAGAAAAGCTAAGAAATTGACCAATCCTATTGTCAACGCCATAATGGGTACTACTTTCACCTGGATGGGCGATGATAATGTATTGGTGAAAGTTACTTCTTCAAAGAGAGGTGATCTGCCAAAAGAAAAGCAATCTTTTGGTCCGGTTGTTCAGGAATCAGCTGGTAAAGCTACTACACTTCGTACCTACCAAGATTTATTGAAAAACCCACATGATGAAGCTGTTTTTTCTTATTACACGGCTTCAATGATTTGGAAAGTTAATACCAATACCGGCGAAAGAGAAGCATTTGGTCGTCATGGTATTATTGGTTCTATTTCTGTATCTCCTGATGAAAACTATGTGATGGTTACCTATATGGAAAAACCTTTTTCTTACTTAGTAACTTACAGAAGTTTCCCAACAAGCTATGAGGTATTGGATAAAGATGGAAAATTGGTAAAGAAAGTAGCTGACATTCCATTGGTTGAACAGTTACCAAAAGGCTTTGGTGCAACACGTCTGGGGCCAAGAAACATTAATTGGAGAGAAGATAAGCCTGCAACGCTCTACTGGGCAGAAGCACAAGACGGTGGTGACCCAAAGAAAGATGTAGAATACAGAGATCAGTTGTTCCTTTGGGATGCTCCTTTTGATGGTAAAAAAGTAGCTAGTATTAAATTCAATCTAAGATTTGGTGGTATTGTATGGGGCAATGATGATCTGGCTATTGCCTATGAAAACTGGTGGCCTAAGCGTATGCAAAAAATCAGTAAGTTTTCTCCTTCTAAAAAAGGAAATAAAGTAGTCTTATTTGACCGCTTAACAACTGATAGATATGGCAACCCTGGTTCTTTCTTGACTGAACAGAACGAATATGGGGAAGAAACGCTTATGATGGCTAATGGTGGAAAAACTTTATTCCTTGCCGGTGGAGGTGCTTCTTCTGAAGGTGATCGTCCTTTCTTGCGCGAGTTTGACGTCAATACAATGGAAACCAACGAATTGTGGCGTTCTCAAGCTCCTTATTATGAAACCCCGGTTGAGGTACTTGATGTTGATAAAGGCTTGGCCATCATTACTCGTGAGTCTAAGAGTGAACCAAGAAACTACTACATCCAAAACTGGAAAAATGACAAGCTAACTCCACTTACTAAGTTTGAAAACCCATATCCTGGTCTTGCGGGAGTCGAAAAAGAAGTGATCGAATTTAAGCGTGTAGATGGGGTTGATATGCAAGGGAATTTATACTTGCCAAAAGGCTACGACAAAGACAAAGATGGTCCGCTTCCGGTATTAATGTGGGCTTATCCAAGAGAATACAAAAATGCAAAAAATGCAGGCCAGAAAAGTGGTTCTCCTTACAGCTTTGTTCGTTTGAGCTGGGGATCTGCTATTTACTGGGTAACTCAAGGTTATGCGGTATTTGATAATGTCTCTATGCCAGTAATAGGTGAAGGAGATGCTGAACCAAACGACAGTTTCCGCAAGCAATTGGTAGATAATGCAAAAGCAGCTATTGAGGTATTGGTAGATATGGGAGTAGCAGATCGCAGCCGAATTGGCATTGGCGGACACTCTTACGGTGCCTTTATGACGGCCAACTTAATGGCGCACTCTGATCTATTTGCTGCAGGCATTGCTCGCTCTGGTGCCTACAACCGTACACTGACTCCGTTTGGCTTCCAAAGAGAAGAACGCACTTACTGGGATTCTCCAGAGACGTATTACACCATGTCTCCTTTCATGCATGCTGATAAAATCAATGAACCGCTATTGATGGTGCACGGTATGGCTGATAACAATAGTGGTACCTTCCCACTTCAGTCTGAGCGTTTGTATCAAGCAATCAATGGCTTGGGTGGAAAAGCAAGATTAGTTATGCTTCCACATGAAAGTCATGGCTATGCAGCACGTGAGTCTATTTTACACACCTTGTATGAGATGAATACTTGGTTGGATAAATATGTGAAGAATAAAACAGCTTCGGCTAGACCTTAATGAGGTGTAGTGGGCTCCCTCTACACGCTATAACTTGCACTTGTTTAAAGGTGTAA
>JBCBCD010000594.1:0-4932 GCA_038530915.1 Bacteroidota bacterium | reverse complement strand
ACTCCAAAAATCTGATCGATCTAAAACACTAATTATTTTTGTCCAACCACTTAATTTAATAATTATTCATCAGCAGTTATGAAACAAAACTTGAGAATTAAAATTACCGGAAAAGTGCAAGGGGTTTATTACAGAGCTTCAATGAAGGCAGAAGCTGATCGCTTGGGCGTAAAAGGGTTTGTCAAAAATGAAGAAGATCGAACGGTGCTAGCTGAAATTGAAAGCGACCCTTTGACCCTCAAATTAATGGTCAATTGGTGCCAAAAAGGTTCTGAGCAAGCTCGTGTAAACAATGTGTTTGTAGAAGAAGTAGCTGTACAAGACTATCCTTCTTTTGAAATAAAATAATTGGGTTGAGAAAGGTTAGAGGGCTAGAAGTGTAAAAAAACTAATCCTCTAAACCCTACCCTTCTAAGCTCAAAAAAATAATTAAGAAACTTGATACTTTACGCTAATGAAAATCCACACCCGAAAAGCAACAGTCAATGACCTACCCGCTATCCATCAACTCGTCAGAGAGTTGGCCATCTATGAAAAGGCTGAAGAAGAATTTATTGCTACCATTGAAGAATATGTTGAAGATTTTAACAATCAGGTTTTTCAATCAATAGTTGCTGAGATAGACGGAAAAGTAGCAGGAATGGTGCTTTTTTACCTGACTTATTCCACCTGGAAAGGAAAAATGATGTATTTGGAAGACTTTGTAGTGAGTGAACAACATCGTCAGAAAGGGATAGGTCAAATACTCTTTGATGCTTTTTTGGAGGCATCAAAAAAACAGGGCTGCAAATTGGTAAAGTGGCAGGTTTTAGACTGGAATCAACCTGCTATCAACTTCTATTTAAAAAATGGAGCCGTAATTGAAAAAGAATGGTGGAACGGAAAAATTCTATTTAATATCAACAATTAATGCATTAAATAAAATTTATATACCAAAAAGGTGGTATTTTTCACCTATTAATACATAAAAACAAACATTAATACGTATCTTACGTTCAACAATACAGTTATTCCTTACAATAACTTCAATCAATTATTACCCTTTTATCTCTCTACTCTGCTATAAACTTATTTGATGAGTTCAATAAGAAATTCATTTATTGTTTCTTTTGAACCCACAAACAAACAAATACATGTTGCCTTCTTTTGAGAGAAGGCAGCTAGAAGATATATATGATATAGTGTTTCATAGTGTCGAGGTAATTGAAGTTTCGGTTGCCTCTTTTTTTATTTCTCTCTACCAATAATCAATTCAGACAATTCAATTATGGGTTGTTTCTTTTCATCAGCTACATTCACCTGATCTAAGTATCCAAATGCAAGATCTCTATATTTCTCCTTCTCGTCCAATGCATATCTGGGAATATCAATTTCTTCCAACAATTGGGTTACTAATGTTATTTTTTCCGCATCCGCCAATTGACTATCTTTCTGCATGTATTTGGCAAGTTGATCTTTTTGGTTTTCCGAAGCTACTTCTAAAGCTTTAAGGATGAGAAAGGTCTTTTTATTTTGTGCGATATCTCCGCCAATTTTCTTTCCAAATTTCTTCGGATCACCAAAGGTATCTAGGTAATCATCTTGTAGTTGGAAAGCTATACCAATATTTCGCCCAAAGAGTTGTAAGTTCTTTAAATCATCATCTGATGCGCCACCAACTATTGCTCCCAGCTCCAAACTACCTCCAATCAGTGCGGCAGTTTTTTGACTAATCATATGAATGTATTCTTCTATAGATACATCTTCACGAGTTTCAAAATTCATATCCAATTGTTGGCCTTCACATACTTCTATTGCTTGTCTGTTGAAAACTTTTACTAGTTGTGGGATTAAATTGGGCTTATCAATTTTGGTCAATACTTCATATGCTAAGACCAACATTACATCACCAGAAAGAATAGCAGTGTTTTCACCAAACTTTGCATGCACACTTGGCTTACCTCTACGCATCAAGGCTTCATCCATAATATCATCGTGTACCAGACTAAAATTGTGAAATACTTCAACAGCCATAGCTACAGGCAATACCCGCTCTACATTGGAATCATATAATTCGTATCCCATCATTGCAATGCCAGGTCTTAAACGTTTACCTCCCAGTTGCATAATATAATTGGCGGGCTCATACAATTCATTGGGATGACCGTTGAAAGGGTTAGCTTGTAAATAGGTGTCAAATAATTGTTGGTATTTCTGCAAAACCTGCATGCGTAATTTGGTTTATTTATAAATTCAAGTTGCGATTTATCAGTAGATAGATCGCAACTTGGGTAGATAAAAACATCTGAACTTCAATTCTATTAACTTTGTTGAATAAAAGCTCAAATTAGAAGTATAATTTATGGAAAATTTTGACTTAATCATTATAGGTGGAGGGCCTTCAGGAATCAATTGTGCCATTTCGGCAGAGAAGGCTAATCTTAAATATCTTGTATTAGAAAAAGGGGTACTTGCCAATTCAATTTATAATTTCCCCAGTAATATGACTTTTTTTTCTACCTCTAAGCTGTTAGAAATAGGAAGTATTCCATTTATCTCTCATGGCGAAAAACCCACCCGCAAAGAAGCATTGGAATACTACCTTAGATTGATCCAACATTTTGACCTAAGTATCAATTTTTATGAAGAAGTTTTAGCATTAAACCCAACTACTGATGGTCAATATGACGTCTTATCTAATAAGGCAAACTATAAAGCAAATTCAGTTATCATTGCGACCGGCTTTTACGATTGCCCAAGAATGTTGGATGTACCGGGCGAAACTTTACCTAAGGTAACGCACTATTATTCAAATCCGTATCCATATGTGGGGCAAAAAGTGCTTGTAGTTGGAGCAAGGAATTCGGCTTGTGATGCTGCCTTAGAAACCTATTATAAAGGTGCACAAGTTACTATGGCCATCAGGGGAGATGAAATTTATCCCAAGGTAAAATATTGGATCAGGCCCAATATCATCAATAGAATCAAAGAAGGAAGCATAAAAGCTCATTTTAATACCAGGGTACTAGAAATAAGAGAGAAAGAAGTAGTACTGGAAAATGTCGAAGGTCGATTTGTCATAGAAAACGATTTCGTTTTAGCCATGACTGGTTATCAACCTAATTATCAGTTGTTTGAAAAGTTTGGTATTGCTTGTAGCGAAGATGCCAATCGCATTCCATTGCAAGATGAAAACACATTGGAAACCAACCTGCCTAATGTATACATGGCAGGAGTAGCTTGTAGTGGTCGTCAAACCAGTAAGCTTTTTATAGAAAATACACGAGATCATGGGGATGTAATTGTTAATGCAATAAAAAAAAGGGCAATAAGAGCTAATGTATAAGTTGGCCAAAGGTCAACTTATACATTAGCTCTTAACAAATAGAAATAACACAAATAAGGTATTTTACTATTTTTATATATACTTTTTTTGCTTTTATTCCCGGTGGTCTTTTATCTGAGTGAATAAATTGTTAATTTAGGGCTGAATCGGTCAACTTTTCCTCCCCCCTGGAAAATATACCCTATTCGGTGTATTTTAAATGATGGTTCGCAATTTGGTTTTTTTATTCACAATTAGTGACTTTCTTTGAATTTATTACTCTTATAGATATAGGATACAGTTTTCTCTTAAGCTGTAACACAAAAAATTACACACACGACGATCTACCCTGCTAATGCGTACTTGGCTACTATTTGAATATAGTGGTACGTATCCCTTATTCTCATATAGGATTTACAGTCATTTATTGACTTTTATATTTAATACATAAACTAACAATTTATGATCCCGAAATTTAGGTTTTCGTTATTAGTATTTTTACTATTAGGCCTTACTCAATCTACTGTGTTTTCGCAGAGTGGATTAGTAATGTCCGGAGCAGAACCTGTTGATCTTATCTTAGATGATTACATCTCAACCCAACAGATCACCGGTGCAAGTATTGCCATCGCAAAAGATGGAAACTTATTCTACACAAAAGGTTTTGGTACTGCAGATGAAGCTACGAGTCTTCCTATGCAGCCATATAACCGATTACGCATTGCAGGACTATCTAAAACCATTACAGCAATCGCCATTTACCAATTGATTGAAGACGGCTCCTTGGAGTTGGATGATAAGGTATTTGGGGAGGATGGTATTTTGAACACCACCACGTATTTAAGTTTTGACATTACAGACGACAGAGTTTACGATATAACTATCCAACAACTGCTGGAGCACAGTGCTGGTTGGGATGCCAGTGAAGATTGCTTACCATTTTCAAATAATGGTTGCGATCCGATCTTTTTCCCATTAGAAGCAAGTAGTGCTTTAGGTGCTTCCAATCCGGCAAGTACTTCTACTTTGATTGGTTTTGCCTTAGAATTGGGACTGGAGTTTGATCCAGGTGCTGATTTTGCTTATTCCAATATTGGCTATTTGGTATTGGGCGAAGTAATCAGTGAAGTTGCTGGTCAATCGTATACCGCTTATGTTACAGAAAATGTATTTAACCCACTTAATATATGTGACATAAGTGCAGGTAATACATTGACCGCTTTAGAGCGTGAAGCCTTTTACAATTCATCAACTACAGCATTGAGTGCTTTTGGTGGAGGAGAAACAGTAAGTGCACCGTATGGTCAATTCCCATTAGAATCACTTACTTCTTCAAATGGCTGGGTAGCCAATGCTGAAGATCTTTTAAAAATCTTAATTGACTTAAATGACAATAATCCTACTCTTTTAAACACCACTTCTTTACAATCTCTTCTCACTGCATCTTCCAATAATGCAGCCTACGCTAATGGCATTCAAGTAGATAATCAAGGAAACATTTGGAGTCAAGGGACTCTTCCAGGCGTTACCGCAGCTATGGGCAGCAATGCAGATGGCTTTACCTGGGTTTTACTTACCAACCAAGATGAATTTATCAATTCTGATGTTACGGCTGATGATGATGCTAC
>JBCBCD010000593.1:0-4937 GCA_038530915.1 Bacteroidota bacterium | reverse complement strand
ATATTCTTTAGGACAAGGACAATAAAATCAAAAGAGAGCTTTAATTAAATAAATGTACCATAACAATTGCCACTAGATGAAAATTTAGTGGCATTTTTTTTGTTTTTACTTGATATAGTTAGGACTCCTATCTATATTTGTTTCGTTATTTAAATCAAACACTACAAAAATTATCAAATCATGAGTAAATCTATTTTCTACCACGCAGGATGTCCTGTATGTGTAAGCGCAGAACATGACATTGTGAGTTTAATTGGAGCTGATAAAGTTGAAATCGTTCACTTGGGTGAAGATCAAACGCGTATTGATGAAGCAGAAAAGGCTGGCATAAAGTCCGTTCCTGCATTATTAACTCCTAATGGTAATGTGCTACACATCAATTTTGGAGCTTCAATGGCTGATGTAAAAGCGGGCTGATTTTTTTCGAAAAAAATAGTTAGGACTGCTAATTAAAATTATTTTCAACTTCTATTAAATCTAACAGACATGAGAATTTCATTCGTATTCCTTTTTCTATTGTTCAGTTTTGGGCTTATGGCCCAAGGTAAAAATGAAGATCCAATTTTTGCAAAAAGCACTGACCTGAAAATCAACAATGCATCGGTTGATTATAATGTAGAATTAGATCAGTTGGTATTTACCATTGAAGTAGAAGGAAAGGCAGGAGAGATGGTCCCCAAAGCAGTGGGCCAAGTAGATGGAGCTCCAGTATTGGGTTATGTTTTTCCAACTACATTAAAGCCTGAAGATGTCGGTTTCAACCCTACTGAAGGAATAGTAGCCTTAGCTTTAACTTCACATCCTGATTTTGATGACACCCCTCTTTGGGATGAAAACAATGATCGCAATTTCAAGAATGATGGCGTAATTTGGCATCCACATTGGGTGGTATTAAACCCGGACGAAAGGGTAGCAGGTGGACTTTCTGTAAAGCAATTTAATCCTGATACAGATGAGATTACCTTGCCACCTACTAATCCTGGAATGCCTATGTATATGGATTCTCCTGGCTTTCCGGTTATCACCAAAGGCAATACAATTAAAGTGGTTGTACCAGCCTATCGAGTCAATCACCAAGCCGATTTTAAGTTTGATGCAGTATCAGCCTATATGCAGGTGAATACTTCTAAGAAGGAGTTGCCAATGCTAGGTGTTTATGCAGTCTATTCTGTGGCATCAGGAGATTTGTCTTTACCATATGAAGTTCAATAAGGATTGCTAACTTTGTGTAGGGTGTTTTTTGATACCCTACACATTTGTTTTAAAAAAGAGAAAGTTTGGATTTAAATGAGAAAATAATTTCCGGTCTTGAGCGGATTTCAGAGGTCTACAAGTCCCTCCTTTGGGACAAAGCGAAAGTGTATGGCATCAGTCCAATACAAATTCAAATCCTGATTTTTGTAGCTAATCATCGGCTTGAATTGTCCAATGTAAGTTATCTGGCCATGGAATTTGGTGTAACCAAACCCACCATAAGTGATGCAGTAAGGGTTTTATTGAAAAAAGAGTTGTTGGTAAAAGATTTTTCACCTACAGACAACAGACGATATAATCTACTTTTGGCTGAAGCAGGAAAAAAACTGTTTGAGGAGTTGATGGATTATACCGCACCTGTATCAAAAGAACTGAGTGAGTTAAATGAAGCAGAGCGAAGTAGCTTTTTCCAAACCCTGACCAAACTCATTTATGGTCTAAATCAGGCAGGCATCCTCCAAGTACAAAGAACTTGCTTTGGATGTCGCTTTTATCAGGGAGATCAAAGAGGGGAACATTACTGTAAATTATTGGAAAAAAGATTGCAAAATGTAGATTTGCGATTGGACTGCCCAGACTATTCTACTAAGTGATTAGTTGAAAAACTAATCTTTTAGTTAAATTCTTTGCAACCATTTGAATGTTTTTGTTTCTTTAGTGATAGAAATCACTAAAGTCACCTGATCATGTTAAAAAGCAACCTACTGATTGCCTTGCGCAATTTTGTACGCCGACCCGGCTACACCTTACTGAATATCGTTGGCCTAACAATTGGCATTGCCTCATCACTTCTCATTTTACTTTACATTTATCAAGAGTCGAGTTTTGATAAACACCATAAAAAGCACGATCGGATTTATAGAATATCGTCTGCCATTACAGAGACGGATGATGCTTTCAAATGGTCTTCCTCACAAACCCCATTGGGTCCACAATTAAAAGCTGATTATCCTGAAGTAGAAGAGTATGTGCGACTCTTTCCTCAAGGCAGGCAGGATTTTGAGTACAAGGATCAAACCTTTTTTGAAGAGCGAATTTATCTGGCTGATACCACCTTATTCGATGTTTTTACCATCAATTTAATAAAAGGAGATCAGGCAGCTTTGGACGAACCCAACTCCATCGTCATTAATGAAACTTTTGCCAATAAAGTATTTGGTAATAATAATCCCATTGGGGAAGTCTTAACGATACCTGATGATAGAGATTATACCGTTACCGGTGTTTTCAAAGACATGCCAAATAACTCTCATTTAATAGGCAATGCATTCATTTCAGCGAATACATTCCAGCAACTCAGCAATCCCAATGCTGGTTCATGGGGCGCTTTTTGGATCTACAACTATGTTTTATTAAAAGAGGGAGCGGATGAACAAGCATTTGCTGCTAAACTGCCTGAAGTCATTCAGAATTATGTGGCTGTTATTTTTGATGATCTCAATATTCAGGTAAAATATGAACTCTTACCATTGACAGATATTCACTTAAAATCTGATTTTGAAGGTGAACCCATAGCAGTGGGAAACATCAATTTCCTTTATATTTTTGGGGCAGTGGGGATTATGATGCTCTTGTTGGCTTGTATCAATTACATGAATTTATCTACAGCTAGTGCCACTAAGAAAGGAATGGAAGTAGGAGTCCGCAAGGTACTGGGAGCGGAACGCAGCCAACTCATTACACAGTTCTTATCCGAATCAGTGCTCTTTACGCTATTTGCTTTTGTATTGAGTTTTGTGATGGTATTGTTATTGATCCCACTTTTCAATGCTAGTTTTGGTACCCAATTGCAAAGAGCAGCCTTATTTCAGCCACAGATACTTTTAGGTGCGGCCGGAATCATTGTATTTGTCGGTTTTGCAGCCGGAAGTTATCCTGCCTTCTTTTTATCTGCTTTTCGTCCCATCAGAGTTTTAAAAGGAGCCTTGTCAAAAGCTTCAGGCAATTTGACATTAAGAAGGGTATTGGTTACAACACAATTTACCATAACCATTTTTATGTTGGTGGGTACAGGAATTATTTACGATCAAATGCAATATTTGAGAAATAAAGACCTGGGTTTCAATAAAGATAATGTGATGACTTTTAGGCTGGAAGGAAGACAAGCAAGAGATAAATATCCAGTGCTAAGAGAGAAATTATTGCAAAATCCACAAGTAAAAACAGTCGGGACCTCATCAACAACACCAGGTGAAGGTTTCCAAAAGATAATAGCTGGAGTAGAAGCAGCAGATGGGACCATGAAAGAATTAGGCATGGATAATTATTTCATCGACTTTGATTTTTTCCCTACTATGGGGATGGAAATCCTGGAAGGCCGATATTTTGATCGCCAGTATGGCACTGATAGTACTCAGGCCGTCCTGGTCAATGAAGCAATGGTCGAAAGAATGGCATGGGAGGAAGCAATTGGAAAGCGTTTAACCTTCAATGGACGAGATACAGTATACGAGTTTAGAGTAATTGGAGTGGTGAAGAATTTTCATCAACTGTCTTTATACGACCCCATTGAGTCCTTGGTTTTCAGACCCGCTTTCAATCTCGACAATGTGCATATCAGAGTGGAAGCCAACAATCAGGCGTCCCTTTCAAGTGGAATAGCGGCTGTAGAAAGAACATGGGCAGAAGTTTTCCCCGATCAACCATTTGAATTTGGCTTTGTAGATAGTGCTTTTATGGAATTGTATGAAGCGGATCAGATTAGAGGCAGAGTGTTTACCTTATTCAGTGTATTAATGATTTTAATTGCATGTTTAGGGTTATTAGGTTTGGCCTCATTTACAACAGAACAAAGAACAAAAGAGATAGGCGTACGTAAAGTACTGGGAGCAAACAGTTCAGATATCCTAATTTTATTGACCCGCAATTTCTTATTGCTGGTACTCATAGGAGCTATTCCTGCTTTCATTGTGGCCTGGTATTTTATGGATCTCTGGTTGAATACCTTCCATTATCATGCCAACATGAATTTCTGGCTGTACGGATTGGCCTTGGTAATCGTAGCTTTTTTGACTTTTGCTACGACTGGATATTTTGCACTAAAAGCAGCTGCTAATAATCCGGTAAAGGCATTGCGATACGAGTAATTAACTCACCATCGAGTTGCATGGAGTTCCATTGAGTACTCCATGTACCTCCATGGTGAAAAATTAAGCCCTTACTTTCTCCAACCCTCCCTCACGAAACCCCAAAGGCGCCACCCCCACAAAATTCTTAAAATACTGACTAAAAGCCGATGCATCCTCAAACCCCAGCGTGTAGGCGATTTCCTTCACAGATAGAGACGAGTACAACAAATAACGCTTGGCCTCTGCCACAATTCGCTGTTGTATCATCTTACTCGGACTTTCTTCGTCCAACTGCTTGAAGACATTGGTGAGTGTCTTAGGTGATTTATTAAGCAAATTGGCATATTCGCTTACTTTGCGGAGCTGTTTGAAGTTTTTCTCTAATGAAATCCTAAACTGACGCATCAGTTCAATCTTAGAGTCTTTGCCTTGTATCTCTTTGCATTGTGATTTGTAAAGACGGGTAGATTTGATCAAGAGTTTCTTGACGATTACACGAAGCATTTCTTCCTGTATACTATCTACTATTTCAAATTCTTCTTCCAACACGTCAAGCAGGCGCATGAAACTTACCTCTTCTTTGGCGGCCAAGGTATCCCCATCATGGAATTGAAC
>JBCBCD010000592.1:0-1605 GCA_038530915.1 Bacteroidota bacterium | reverse complement strand
CTTTTAAAGATATGAAGGTGTTGGTAGATCCCTCCAAAGGAATAGAAAGTGAAACGGTAGAATTAGAGTCTCCAATCACCATCAGACAATTATTCACACATACTGCTGGCTTTACACATGGCCTGTCAGGGTCAGCGGCTGATAGAGCCTATATGCAAAAAATCTACTTCAAACAACATGAAAACATTGCAGAAAGCGTGGATGTAATGGCTCAATTACCACTTTTCTACCAGCCAGGCACCAAATGGGTTTATAGCAACTCACCCGATATCCTCTCTGCCTTAATCGAACATTTTTCAGGCATGACAACTGCCAAGTTTCTGGAAGAGCGTTTGTTCAAGCCTTTGGGCATGAAAGACAGTGGGTACAACCTTTCTCCTGAGCAACAGGAAAGAATGGTTAAATTACACACCTATAATTCTGACAGAAAAATAATATTGAGTCCAAGACAAACTCCTACTACTGGCAATAAAGTTTTTAGAGGTGCAAATGCATTATTTTCGAGCGCTCCGGATTATATGCAGTTTTGTAAAATGATCCTTAATAATGGATCATTAAATGGCACACAGTTTTTAAGCAAAAAAACAATAGAAATCCTATCAATGGATCATGCAAATGGCTTATGTCCTTATGATGGTCTTGGATTTGGCTTGGGTTTTGCTGTGATGACTAATGTTGCAGAAAGTGGGCAGTTGGGTTCATTGGGTCAGCTAAGTTGGGGTGGTGCCTATTCTACCTACTTTTTTATTGATCCTAAAGAAGAATTAGCTACTATGCTTTTCACACAAGTGAGTCCTTACCAATTGTATTATACCAATATGATGAGACAATTTGTCTACCAAGCAATAATTGACTAAGATGAATTTTACTGGCAAACAAAAGACATTGACGTACACACAGCTCAACAATGCTAAGCCGGAAGAAGTATTTCCACTACTCTGCCCGGTTAGAGAAAAAGACTGGTTGGATGGTTGGAACTATCAAATGGTCCATTCAAAATCAGGCTTGATTGAGCAAGACTGTGTTTTTACAACACCCCATCATGGAGATCAGGTAACCGTTTGGCAGGTTACTCAATACGATATTGAAAATATGAAAATAGAGTTTCTTAGGGTGAGTCCGGCTGAGCATGTGGTAAAAATCAATATTTCGCTTGCTCCCAATCCAGAAGGCAATACTATAGTTAATATTTCCTATCAGTTTACCGCTTTAAATGAAGCTCAAAATGAGTTGATCGAAAATGAATTAGAGCGGGAGTTTAAAAATAATATGGAATGGTGGGAAAAGGCTATTAATTATTATTTGGAATTTGGGAAGATGTTGAAAAATAGTTCAGTCTTAGATTAAAAATCAAGTGTATGAAACTTAAAAAGGAAATTAGCTATTTACTCTTTGCTTTAGTATTAAGTTGTAATTCCAATAATGAAGAGGAAGCAATTCAAAAAGATTACACACAATATGTTGATCCATTTATTGGAACAGATGGGACCGGCCATACTTTCCCTGGTCCTTCTATGCCTTTTGGAATGGTACAACCGGGACCTGACAATACGGATATAGGCTGGGATTATACAAGTGGATATCAATTACAAGATTCAACTATTA
>JBCBCD010000591.1:0-3279 GCA_038530915.1 Bacteroidota bacterium | reverse complement strand
TCCGATCTCAGGAAAAATATTTTACTAAAAAGAAATCTGAAATTGCTGAAGTCGGATACTATCAAGTTCAACTAAATAATGATATAAAAGCGGAGTTAACTACTACTGAAAGAGTTGCTTTTCATAAATATACATATCCCACTGATACAGCAAAACTATTTTTGAATCTACAACATGGTCTTCGTTTTCTAACTGATACTTTGGTATTAGAAAGTAAAGTAACCATAGGAAATGATCAAAGAACAATAAGTGGATATTGTCATACTAGCAATTGGGTAAAACGTAGATATTTTTTTACAGTAAAATTCGACCATCCTTATTATGCTGCTGAGGAGTTAGCTGCTCAACCTAATGAAAAGGCTCCAAAATATGTTCTTTCTTTTGACTTAAAAGGCAAACCTTTACAAGTTAAGGTAGCCCTTTCTACGGTAAGTGAAGAAGGTGCTAAGAAAAACCTTGAATCTGAGATTCCCAATTGGAATTTTGAGGAGATTAGACAAAATGCTAAGCGTAAATGGAATAATTACTTAACTAAAATTGATATTACTGCCGATGAAAAGCAGAAAAGGGTATTTTACACCTCTTTATACCATCTTTTTCTCCAGCCTTCCAATATCGCTGATGTAGATGGTAACTACAGGGGCGCTAATGATAGCATATCGAATAGTTCTAATGGTCAGTACTACAGTACTTTGTCTCTCTGGGATACTTATCGAGCAGCTCATCCACTTTATACCATCTTGGTGCCAGAAATAGTCGATGCATTCATAAATACCATGCTAGCTCATCATAAACAACAAGCTTACTTACCCATATGGACAGCATGGGGGCAAGAAAATCACTGCATGATTGGCAATCACTCTATTCCAGTAATCGTAGATGCATATAATAAAGGATTTGATGGTTTTGACAAAAAAGAAGCCTTGGAAGCAATGGTAAAAAGTACAACTGAAAACCATTTGAATTCAGATTGGACGCTCTACAATACCTATGGGTATTATCCATTTGACTCTCTTGATAATGAAGCTGTATCCAGAACGCTTGAAAGTGGATTTGATGATTATTGCATAGCATTAATGGCGAGATCTTTAGGAGAAGAAGAAATTGCTTCTGAATATTCCAATCGTGCCAACTATTATAAAAACTTGTTTGACCCCGAAACAGGTTTAATGAGAGGAAAAGATACTAGAGGAAACTTCCGTACACCTTTCGATCCCCTCTCTCCTACTTCTCCCATGAATAATCCTGGTGATTATACAGAAGCAAATGCATGGCAATATACCTGGACTCCTTGCCACTATGATGTAGAAGGCTATACTCAATTGTTAGGAGGTGTAGATGAGTTTTCCAATCTCCTTGATACATTTTTTACAAAAACAGGCGAAGGAGATAATAAGCATTTAGGGCAAGAAGGTCTCATAGGTCAATATGCCCATGGTAATGAGCCAAGTCATCATATAGCTTACCTGTATGCATTTTCTAATCAAGCAGAAAAAGGAAGAGCACTACTATCTCAAATTTACAATCAATTTTATTCTGATCAACCCAATGGGATTACTGGTAACGATGATTGTGGTCAAATGAGTGCCTGGTATATTTTTACTACTCTTGGTTTTTATCCAGTCAATCCGGCAAATGGAGAATTTGTTCTTGGTATGCCTCAAGTAGAAGAAGCTGTTATTCATTTAGACAATTCAAAAACTTTAAACATAAAATCGAGCTCGAATAGTCAAAACGATAAGTTTTCTATTACTCTAAATGATGAAACACTTTCAAAAACAATTACTTATACAGCATTAATGAACGGTGGAGATTTAATTTTTTCTGCGAAATAGTCTCATGATCAAATATTCCTAACCAACCTTACAAAATTATCGATCCTAATAACGTCTCCCTGGCCTCCTCTACTTTTAGTTTGTTTTGCAGGATGACTCACTTTTGGGTCACTTCGCTGTGCACCTGCACCGTGCACATCAAGAAGTGTCTTTGAATCATTTCTAGCATGAGGTGGTGAAAAATAACCATACGCGTCACCAAAGCACACATACACTGCATTATCTCCGCCTCTTACTGTCTGATGAGTTGTTGAAGACCAGAAAAAAGGATAATTCTTCCTTCCTTCTTCTACTGTAATTTTTGTAGTATTAAAAAGTGGGCTGATTGCTGCTTCTCCATGCGTTTGAGGAGCAATATTATAATCTACTATGCTTTGTAGTTCTTTAGCATTCGGAAGTCGCCAATCGGTATAGCCTAAATAAGCTTCCTTGTTTTTTTGCTGTACCCATTCTAGTGCTTTTAACCAATTCATACCCTTGCCACTATCATTCTGACTCCACATTAGGTCTGTTGCTAAGTCTGAAACTGTATGGTCTTGGTTATCAACCAAATTATTTTTTCCATAATCTTTATTCCCTCTTACAAAGCGTACTACAAATTGCTTCTCTCCTCTGCGTGGATCCTGAATTGGATATCCCTTTATTCTTCCATCTGCAAAGTTAACACCGAAAACGGTCTCCGCTCTACCCATCGTTTTACCCTTATATATAGTAGCACTTAACATTTGGTGATCGATCATGCGTTGTCCATTGGCTGCATATTGGAATTCAAACACTGATCCATCAATAAAAGGTTGGCTTTCCCCTTGTTCCATCCATCTGGGGCCACTCACGTCTATTCCGTCAAATTGAATCAAAGAATAAGCTTCCTTTATAGTAGGTAATCGCCAATCATCATATCCTCCTGACTTAAAAGATCTCAACTTTTTCAATGCCTCAGAGTAGGATATTACTTCATAATCTCTTTGCCACATCAATTCGGTATGATCGTCTTTTACAATTTCTTTACTTATGATGGTATAAGAGGGTACGTTTCCTTCATAATGAGCATCCTGACCAATCAGTGGGTTGGATTCATTAGGTTTCGAGATTACTTTTCGATCATTAAAATAAGATTTCTGATTGGTATCTACGATTTTATATTTGCCTACTGCCTGGGTATAGCTATTTGATGAAAAAGCAGTATCAACTTGCTGGGAGGGAATGGCAATAGGAAATAATCCGACTAAGAGTCCAATTGTTACTAAATATTTCATTTAATTGTTTTCTTCTTTAGAGTTCTTTTTTGGGAAAAACCTACGGCTTGTATTGGTTTTTTGTTGTTGGTTTTTGGTTTTTCGCAGAATAAATTCTGCTTTGTTTTTTTGTGTAGTGGAATAAATTCCACACAAGGGAATGTTCAGAAAAGTGTGTCATTCTTTCAAATGTTTTTCAAAACGGTCTT
>JBCBCD010000590.1:0-4957 GCA_038530915.1 Bacteroidota bacterium | reverse complement strand
TTACCCTACTTAACATAATATAAATTATAGGCAAAAAATACTAAAGACACACTTTTTGTAATTCTCAGCATGGACAACTACTTATTTTCCAATTACTTAGTCAACCGCTTTGTGAGTATAATTTTTTAAAATTACATATACTAATCAACCTCATTAATATGAAACTAGACCTCTTAAATGGAACAACTATCATTGACTTTACCAGGCTTTTACCGGGTCCGGTAGCTACAAATTTGCTAGCACAAATGGGTGCAAAAGTTATTAAAATAGAAAGTCCTAAACGCATGGATTACGCGCGCTCAATTGGAAAACAAATTCATGGGGCCAGTATGTTGTTTCATCAATTGAACCACAATAAAGAGTTGGTAATGATTGATTATTCCTCACCAGCAGGAAAAAATGAATTAATCGATTTAATCAAAGAAGCTGATGTCTTAATTGAACAATTTAGACCTGGTGCTATGTCGGCTTGGGGATTGGGTTATAAAGAAGTTAGAGCCATTAATTCTAAAATAATCTACGTTTCGTTCACGGGATATGGACAGACAGGAGCCTATGCCTCTGAAGCAGGACACGATTTAAACTTTCTCGCATATTCCGGCATAATGAGTTTGCAAAAAGATGAAAATGGCAAACCAATAGTTTCTGATACACAATTTGCTGACATTAGTGGAGCCTATATGACTATAATAGCCATTCAAGCAGCCTTGTTAAAAAGATCTCGAACGGCAACCGGTAGTTTCGTTGATGTTTCAATGTGTGATGCAGTTCTGCCTTTTTTGACCATTCCTTACGCATTGCATTGTGGTGGTCAGGATTACAGTCTTCACAACACTGTCAATGGAAAAACTGCAGTCAACTATGCCTGCTATGAATGCGCTGATGGAAAATGGTTGGCTGTAGCTGCAATGGAGTTAAAATTTTGGAACAATCTTTGCCATGTTCTTAATAAATCTGAATGGAAAAGAAGGCACCAAAAAGATTTGATGAATACTAATTTTCCAAAGGCTGAAGTCGAAAGTCATTTTAAAACCAAGACCAGAGATGAGTGGATAGAACTACTGACTGGGAAAGATGTATGCACCTCCCCTATTCTTGATATTGAAGAACTAGAAAATTCTAGTTACCATCAAGAAAGGAACAGTTTTGAAGAAATCGTTGTATCAAAAGATTTAAATTTTAAGACCGTTAGGCTTCCTTTCAGAATTAGAAATTCGAAATAAGCTAAATCATTAGTGTAAGTATTTGATCCATTTTTTCCCCTTTTCGAGCTTATTTCTGTTTAACACGACCTCTTGTATTTCTTTACTCACAGGAAACAAATAAGATGCAAGAACATCAGATTCTGTTTCTTGAACAGTACCTATCTCTAAAAAAGTATCACACCCAAAGTGATTTAGCCGGTCTAAAATAAAAGAAGAAGTTAAGCCCAAATAAGCATTAACGTTATGTTGCAATCCAAACTCTAATAAACCTGCAAGCAAGTAAGGAAAAAGTCCATCTTTTTCTTTTTTCCTCAATTCTTTTGAAGCACCTGTCCTCGACCATACCCAAATTCTATTGTCATTGGGAAGTGATAAGTGCTGTATGTAATGTGAGAAATCATCATTGCTATAATAATATGGTGCATCACTTGGCGCTATCCTGGTTACAAAGTCCACCTCCTCTCGATCATCCAAATGCACGATATAATAGGTTTCCTCATGATCGTATCCGTCGTATTCCTTTTCGTCTATAAATGTTAAGCCATCTGTCCAACCCAATTCTTTATGAAAGACTTCATAGCGAAGTCTATGCATGGACTCGATAATGTCAGGGTAGTTTGATGTATTGTTCTTTATGATTAAAAATTGATTGATCATGTTTTTGGATTTCTTTTTAATAATAAAGTAAAAGAAGTATTAAGTAAATTATACATATACGTAAAGCGTTTCATCATCAAACAGCTTCACTACAAAAAAGCCGCAAGAAATTCTTTCTACATTCGGAATAGCATCAACAGCATGATACTTAACTGTTGGGAATAAGGTCAAACTTCCTTCATCAGGGGTAAGAACAATATTGTCAATATTCTTAATCAGAGATTTAGAATAGAAGAACCCAGTTTCTTTGTAATGCTCATCATTATTATGGGAAGGGTGATGAACAAAATCATAAAGTGTTGTTTCTCCACCATTATTTCTGGGGATACTCAGGTGCAAAATGCAAGAAAGCTCAGACTCTGCCTCTTTTTCAAGGTGTTTTATTAGCCAGGGATAGCGGTTAATTGAATCATAATGAGGATGATATCCATATGTAGACGTTAGTACTCTAAAAGCTCCTGATCCAGCCCATAGTTTTTCATTCTGTTTTCCTAAAAACTGGACGTTTCTTCCTGTTTGCACGGATAGATACCCTACCATTAAGTAAATTAAATGCATAGCACTCTTTGCATAGATACCTTTATTTTCTACTTCATTGGCATGTTTTGTTAACGCATTTATATCCTCTCCCCCATCAAAAAATACTTTAGGAAGAACAGGTCCTAAAAAGCTATTATTGGATTCTTTATATAACTTCTCCCATTTATAATAACTCACCTCTTTTTTATAAAAATTTAGCAAACTCTCGTCTAAAAAATCCAATACTTTAATAGCTGGAATTTCACCATGCATCAACTTAGCTAGTGTGGCATCATTCAGGTTAGAATCTATTTTTTTTGTTTCCCATTTTTTTAACTCAGTTATAGTCATTTGTTTTTTTTATTAAAAATTAAAAATTATCTCTTTGACATTTAAGCGGTTTTTCTTAATCAGCACTTCAAGGAATTCTGGCATTACTGGCATCATTCCGATATAGACTTCAAACTTGTTATCTATTAATTTGGTGTCACCTAAGGAGGATAAACACAATCCGGATTTTCTGTATATCTCTTTGTGAGTTTTATCGTTAAATACAAGGTAATTATCAATAGAGTTTTGTATACCAAACTTTAGAGCAGCCACATAGGTTAAGGAGAAATAATCATCGGATGGATATTTTGTTGTCAGTCTTGTGACTTCCCAGATCTTATCTGTATTGGGCAATGGCAAGAACTCAAATAGTTCTGGAAATTTTTCCTTGGTCAAATACTGATATTTTGTTGATATAAGACGCAATGAAACCAATACCTCATTGTTGCAATTAGTACCGATGACATAAAAGGCATTTTCATGGTCATAGTCATCCATCTCTTTTCCATCTTTCACAGTAATTCCCTCACTCCATTTGCCCTCTACTACATTTTTTTGATACCTGAGTCGGAACATTTCATCAAGGAGATCTTCTCTGATGTTGTCATGTTTTACTAAATGAAATTGAGTGATTGCGTTCATGCTTAGTTATTTTTTCAAGATAATCGCAACGACAATGCTATAACTAGTTATGCGAAATCTTATATGGGTTTAAAAAATAGTTACTTGTTATTTCAAATGACTTTTCCGTTGTAAGTGTTATCCGGTAATGAAGTATGCCTTATCCCTTTCGTTTCTTTTCCAATGTTGTTGCTCTTGCGATGTATTTCCAAAATCTGAGGATTTACCGGGAATAAATAGATCTTTGAGACTTCGAATTGAGTAGAAAAAGCCTCCCCTAGTTCAACTGGGTAGCACCCAAGCTTATGCAGTTCGTTTTCATAAACCGTTAACAGAGTAGCAAAATATCCATCAATATTATTCTGAATTCCAAATTCATATACACAACTAAGAAGGTGTAAAAACAATTTTCCTTTCATTTCTTCTCTTAGCTGTTTTGAAATACATGTTCTTGACCATATCCAGATTCTCTTGCTTTTAGGTAACGATACATATTTAAGTGCGTCTGAAAAATGATCTTCACTTAAAGAATAGGATATATCACTGGGTGTTAACCGAATAGCAAAGTTCACTTCACCTTGTTTATCCAAATGAAGAACATAACGGCAATGCTCATGATCATAGCCATCATATTCCTTCCCATCTATAAATGTAAAGCCATCCGTCCAACCTAATTCTTGATAAAAAACCTGATAGCGCAACCTGTGCATCGATTCAATTATTTCCTTGCTATTTGGATCACTTCTTTTAACAATTAAGAATGGACTGGGCATTTCATTTAGTTTGAGTAATTTGGAAAATATGTATAATTAGAAATTAAAAGCTTGTATTCTTAATTATAGACATAGATGGTGTCATCACCTACCAGTTTGACCATAAAGAAGGCTAATGAGATCCTGTTATTATTAGTTGTACCATTAATGCTGTGGTACTTAAACATAGGAAATAGCGTTAAACTACCTTCTTCAGGAGTAAGCACAATTTGATCAGCATCTTTCACAAGTTCATCAGAATAATAAAATCCTCCATTATTTTTATAGTACTCATCATCTTTATGTGTGGGGTCATGTAGGAGGTCGTATATATTTGTTTCTCCACCGGTATTTGGAGGACAATAAATATGTAACAAACAAGAAGCTTCTCCTTCTACCTCTAAATGATCGAAAATGTTGATTTGATTGTCCTTGAAGGAATCATAATGGACAGGAGTAGCTGCAGTTATATTTCTAAAAGCAGCTGACCCGGACCACAATTTATTTCCTTCCAGTTCTAGAAATCGGATGCTTCTATTGGTTTGCTCTGAAATAAAGCCAATTACAAGGTGAATTAATTGAATGACACTCTTAGGATATGTGCTCTTTTCTGATACTTCTTTAACATGATCGATCAAAGCATCAATCCCGTCACCTGTTTCAGTGAAAAAAGTAGAAATATGTGGGCCTAAGAATTTATTCTTAGATGCTTCATATGAAGGTTTAAAATGGTATGATTCTACTTCTTTTTTGTAAAATTTAAGTAAGCCCTCATCCAGAAAGTTTTTTAATCTGATTGCAGGAATTCCACCAAGCATTAGTTTTGAGAGAGTATCTCCATTTAAATTAGAAGCTACTTCTTTAGTGATCCAG
>JBCBCD010000589.1:0-4960 GCA_038530915.1 Bacteroidota bacterium | reverse complement strand
AAAGCAAAGCATAAATTGATTCTCGCTGACGCTTGCCATTCAGGAAGTTTACTTTCCTTAAAAGCACCTTTAAATACAGTTTTGAAGAAATATTACAAAGCTTTTGATGATGCTAAGGGAGGGACAGCTCTGCTTATGTCTTCAAAAGGAGAAGAGTATTCTTTGGAAGATGGAGGCCTCCGGTCGGGGATTTTTAGTCATTTCTTGGTCAAAGGTTTAAAGGGAGCTGCAGATTTTGACAAAGATTCTGTCATTTATATCAATGAGCTCTTTAGATACGTCCAGTCAAATGTTAAAGAATATACCGGAAATATACAGAACCCAACGCTTACAGGGGATTTTGATAATAAAACGCCGGTTGCTGTAGTTAGAGGCAGTGAATAGGCAACTTGAAGCCATGATTTTCGTATAATTGAAATAGATATAATTATTAAATTCATGTTGTAATGAATTAGAGCTTCATTCTATTTTTTAATTCATTTCATCATGGTTATTTTTGTGAAAGCTAGCTTGGATAAAGTTCTGATTTCAATTTGCGAAACTACTTACAATTGGCTCGAAATTTGGTACACTTTAATTTTAGTTAATTGACATTTTGAACGGGCAGATTTTTATTCTAAATGAGACGTGACGAAGCTTCATAGCCATAGCTATGAAAGCGAGTATGCAAAGAAATGTAGTGTAAAAAGATGGATTCAAAATCTTAGGAAGTTTAGTTTAGAGTGTATTTAATTATTTTCGGGGGGTAATTTTGACCATATAGCAGCTTCTAAAACACTTTCACCATGAAAAAAATTGTCACTACAACAATTTTGTGTTGTATTTGCTTTCCTATACTCTTTTCTCAATGTTTATCAGGTAATTGCAAAGATGGGACTGGTGTGAAAAAGATGAAAGATGGCAGCATCTTCATCGGTCAGTTTAAAAAAGGCAAACCAAATGGGGTGGGACGTATAAACTATGTCAATGGTGATGCATTTCAGGGGGAATGGTTGGCTGGAAAACCTCATGGTGCTGGAACGCTATATAAATCTTCTGGCTTAACCCAAATTGGTAACTGGGACAATGGCAGCTTTTTACCACTTGAAGAACAAGGTCAATTTAGTGATAAAGGCAGCTTAAATGAGATGAGTCCTAAAATTGGTTGTATCAATGGGGATTGTTTACGGGGAGAGGGGGTGTACGTTTTCAAGAGTGGTGCTATCTATAGTGGGTCATTTCTCAATGGAGAAATTCATGGATCGGGAGTATGTATTTATCCGGATGGAAGCAAATATGAAGGAGAATGGAAAAATAGATTTTATCATGGAAACGGGACACTGACTTATGCCAATGGCAAAACTCGTTCTGGCCTTTGGGAAAAAGGATATGCTATAAAAGACATTAACGGCAAGCAGCTAGGAATAGAACGTTCTTTTCAAGTAGCAGTACAATCAGGTTGTCTATCTGGTAATTGTATTGATGGAGAAGGTATAAAGGCATATACTGATGGAAGTCGATATGAAGGACGTTTTAGAAAAGGGAAACCAAGTGGTTTTGGTACGTTCTATTTTCCCAATGGGGCACAATACAGTGGTGGTTTTAAAGATGGGGTTGAGCATGGGCGAGGAAGATACATCCATACAGATGGAACTGTTATTGCAGGGGATTGGACCTATGGTGAAAAATTGCAGAATGGTACAAATAGGGTAACCACTTTAGGCTGTATTGCAGGCAATTGCACAAATGGATATGGAACCTATTTATTCAAAGATGGTAGTGTTTATACCGGAACATTCAAAAATGGAATCCCTGATGGACACGGCAAAGTAGAATATCCTGAAGGACAACCCTATAAAAAGTATGAGGGACAAATGACGGCTGGTAAGTTTAATGGTATCGGTACTCTTGTGATGACCAATGGATCCTCATTTGCTGGTAAATGGCAAAATGGCATGTATGTCGGACGCAATAATCCGCAATCAAATAATGAGGGCTTACCAAAAATATGGGCGGTTATTATTGGGATTGCTGCTTACAATCATATGCCAGTACTCAAATATACTGATGATGATGCTTACCGATTTTATGCTTTTTTGAAAAGCCCTGAGGGAGGAGCCATAGCTGACGAAAGAGTGAGAATATTAATAGATGAAGTGGCTACCAAACGCAATATCATGGCAGTGATGAAAGAAATTTTTTCCAAAGCTTCAGACAATGATGTTGTGATGCTATATTTCTCTGGTCATGGCTTGATGGGGTCCTTCTTACCAATAGATTATGATGGTTTCAACAATCAATTGTATCATACAGAAATCAAAGAGATTTTAGAGAAAAGCAGAGCAAAACTTAAACTCTGTATAGCAGATGCTTGTCACTCAGGAAGTCTTTTAGCAGATCGGTCAGGCGAAATCGATGAGAGCATGGAGGCTTTTTTTCAAAAGCTCGACAATGTAAGAGGCGGAACGGCTTTAATCATGTCTTCAAAATCTAACGAAACATCACTGGAATCAAGTGGACTTAGACAAGGGGTTTTTAGTCATTTCCTCATTAAGGGATTAAAAGGCGATGCTGATAGTGATTATGACCAATTTGTTACTGTTCCAGAGCTGTACCAATACATTTCTACCAATGTGAGGTCTTACACAAATAATCGACAAACCCCTTTATTAAAAGGAGATTTTGATAAAGATACCCCTTTGTCAAAAAAGTATTAGAGTTAGAAGATCTTTCTATCACCTCGTGAGTCAGTCAAAAAAAAGGATTTTTTTATTCCTGTAAAGAAAAAAATATTATCTTTGCAGCCAATTTTTAATTAATATGTCTGATTCATGAAACAATACGAAGTAACTTTTATCGTAGACCCCGTGCTGTCAGGGGAAGAAATTAAAGCGACGGCTCAGACGTATGTGGATCTCCTCAAGAATGAAGATTGTGAGATCATTAATGTTGATGAAATGGGCCTCAAGCAATTGGCATATCCAATCAACAGACGTACGTCAGGTGTTTATTTTTGTATAGAATTCCAATCTGAGTCTGAAGATATCATTGACAAGTTGGAATTGGCTTTACGTCGTGACGAGCGCATCATCAGATTCTTAACGGTAAGATTAGATAAGTTTGGTATCAAGTACAATCAGGACAAAAGAGATGGCTTGATTGGTAAGGTTAAGAAAAAGGACAAGAAAGACAAAGACAACAGAGGCAGATCAAATAACCGCAACAGAGGGGACAGAGACAGAAGAGATAGAGATAAAGGCAGAGATGATTCGAAGAAAGATAGAGATGAGTCAAAGAAAGAAAGAGACGCTAAGCCGGCACCAAAGCCAGAGCCTAAGCAGGAGAAAGTAGAGAAAACTGAACAATCAGCTCCAGTAGCTACTGATCAGGAAGAAGAGTAGTAGTTTTATTAAATTCAATTAAAAATTAAGAAAAATGGCTTCTAGAGACGATATAAAGTTTTTGAGTAATCCTAAGATTGGTCAGAAACGTGCTAAATATTGCCGCTTTAAGAAATATGGTATCCGTTATATTGATTACAAGGATGCTGATTTCTTACTTCAGTTTGTTAATGAGCAAGGTAAAATTTTACCAAGAAGAATTACTGGTAACTCTTTGAAGTATCAGAGAAAAGTAGCAACAGCAATCAAGCGTGCTCGTCATTTAGCAATTTTACCATATGTAACGGATCTTTTAAAATAAGTTCCGGTCTAAAATTTTTTAAAAATGGATATCATTTTATTACAAGATATAGATAAAGTAGGGTACAAGCACGAAGTAGTTACCGTAAAAAATGGTTATGGCCGTAACTACCTGATCCCTCAAAAAATGGCTATCATCGCCAATGCGACCAACCTTAAGAAGTTGGAAGAAATCAAAGAGAAAGAAGCCGCTGCATTGGCAGCTCGTATCTCTGAATTCCAGGCTATTGCCGACCAATTGGAAGGTAAAGTGTTGAAGATCGGTGCAAAAGCTGGTCAGTCTGGTAAAATCTTTGGTAGTGTTACCAATATCCAAATTGCCAATGCTTTGAAAGAGCAATTGGATATTGATGTAGAACGCAGAATCATCGAAATGCCTGAAGAAGTGAAGATGTTGGGCGAGTATGTTGCTAAATTGAACATGCACAAAGAGGTAGAAGCAAGTATTGCGTTCGAAGTAGTAGAAGAATAAGATTAAATATACAGAAAAAAGAGGTCGATGTGCTCAGCGCATCGGCCTCTTTGCGTTTGTAGCAATTTGATTTGAGTACTGTTGAGCACCTACTAACGCTCATATCTACTTATTGTGGCCCGAGAAATTTTTTCTCGGCAAAACGTTTAGGAGCAGCAGCAGAAAGCAAGGGCATTGCAGCCTTGATAGCAAATCGTGTAAACCACAATCCTAATCCCGGGCGATGGCGATTGGTAATTTTTACTGTAGTTTCATTAAGATTTGGACCATCAATCAGTGTAGCCTGACCATGTACAGATGTCATAATAAGATTCATTGGAAAAGGCATTTTGTAATATGGAGCACCGGCTTTCCACTCAAAGTGCCAATCTCCTTCTTCTGGGGTTTGTAGATTCCCTACTACTTGAGTCACGCCAACACCTGTTACATAAATGATGCGTTCCATATCGTCAGTAATACCCGGCCACGAGGTTTCACTCTTAGCTGTTCCTGTCGTACAGGGCACAATACTACCACCTTTTTCTTTGGTTAGGTTCCAGGCGTCCATAACATAAGCCTTGGGCGCTTTAACAACAAAAGAGAACTCCACATTAGGTTCTTCAGGAACTGTCATTTTGGTTTCTTCAAACTTAATTGGATAAAGGTTTTTATAAGTTGATGCTTGAGACATGGCTTTTTTGTTTGGATGATCTTTAGATAATTGCGACGGATGTAAAGTAATTATTTAACTTGTAATTTGAAAGTAAAAGTAGGTATTGGTTTTGTTTTACAAGTAAAATTTTAAACTGGATCTATCAGAGGGTTAATT
>JBCBCD010000588.1:0-4969 GCA_038530915.1 Bacteroidota bacterium | reverse complement strand
CAAAATAACTAGCTCTAAATCGGATACTTATTTTTTGTCCATTACTAAGTAAATTATTGTTCTGCGAAATGATAAAAAGTATACTGAGATTTGCTGGAGGCTTGTTTTGCCAATTACTG
The DNA here is from genome assembly GCA_038530915.1 of Bacteroidota bacterium. Lineage (GTDB taxonomy): Bacteria > Bacteroidota > Bacteroidia > Chitinophagales > Saprospiraceae > JANQPA01. Next base: position 4,850 of record JBCBCD010000588.1, on the reverse strand, counting down.
TTCTTTCTACCATCACATGGCTTTTCTCAAGCTTACCAAGGAGAAGTTTCCATTCAAAATATAAGTTCACCAGAGGGATATCAACTTCCTTATGTGTATGACTTAGCACAAGATAGTTGTGGCCTATTATGGCTGTACTCTGAAGGGGATTGTAATTTATATACTTATGATGGACACCGCCTTTCCAAAGTTGATAGTAGTATGATTTGGCTGGATGCCAATAATTGTAGCAAACTATATTCGAATAATAGTGGATCTCGATTTTACCTCACCAATAAAAGAGTGACCGTTTTTGATCCTAATTCCAGAAGGATAAAACAAATTCTCCATTGGGAGGAGGAAGAAAAAATTACCTCTCCTGTATTGATTAGGCATGTAGGAATTGCGTCTGATAGTATTATTTGGGGGATAGCAATTTTACAAAATGGTTCATCAAAAGCATATGTCATTAGATCGAACCAAAACGATCCATTTAAGACAGTAAGTCCCATCGAATTAAACTGGTATTACGATGAGGTATTAGTACATAAAAACCTGCTTTATGTAAAACTAAGAGACCGAATAGAGGTGTATGCGGAGAATGGCTTATATAAGACTTATAATTTTCCTTCCGGACCAGATCCAGTTATGCCAAGTATTGTAAAAGATGAGCAGAATACCCTCTGGGTCGTTTATAGTCCGGATAAGTCTGCTGATAAATATGTCATTTATTACTTAGAAGAGGGGATGTCTACATTCAAACCAACTACTATTCCCTTTCCTCAAAGAGGCAAGTTCAGCCAATTATTTGACGATGGACAATATATCTGGCATCGGTCTTATCCTTTCAGTCTGTCGAGGCTAAATGTTAAAACGGGGATGTTGGAAGATTTTACCTCCCAAATACTTCTTCAAAAAAATCAGTTTCCGTTTTACAATAGTCATTTACTTAATATATGTATGGATCAATCAGGAGAGCGTTGGTTAACTACTCGCGCTGGCGTAGTAAAAATGACTTTAGAAGAGGGTGTTTTTGAGCGCTTAGAGATAGATCCGAATTGTAGAAATTTAACTTGTCAAATAAAAGGAATTACTGAAGACGAATTAGGCAATATATACTTTTCATCTAATAATGGTATTTTCAAACGTGATCCTATAACAAGGAAGGTTGAGCCTTTACCTATCCAAATTCCCGTTCAGGCACAAAAAAAGCATGGTCTGACTTATGCTAAAGGGTATCTATTCTGGAACGAATATGCCATTCAATTAAACACCTATGAAGTTCGGAAAGTTATCAAAAGTTCTAACTACGACTATATTAGTCATGGGTTAAGCCCAGATAGTAATACGCTTTGGTTGGCGGTTAATGATTTTCCTTTTCAAATTCACAGATATACTATATCAAAGCAAACGGTTCGGCAGCTTCAACTACCTGATACGGTGCTTAATCGGCTAAATGCAGAAATTCGAACTATTCATCATAGCCCAACTACTAATTCCTTATTCTTGTCGGTTTGGTTAGAAGGCTTATTAGAGTTAGATACTACAGGACAGGTACTAAAGGAGTATAACCATGGTAAAAACCCTGAATCCTGGATTTCGAATGCCATGTACACTCATTACGAGGATGAAAATGGACAACTCTGGGTAGCACATGGCCAGGAGGCAGGCTTGAGTAAATTAGATTTAGAAACCAGGTCAATTGTAAAATATCCTTACGAGATTACCTCTTTTACTGGTCCATTGAAAAGGGTTTTTCAAATTTTACCTGGAAATGAAGATAAACTCTGGTTAGTTTCTGAAAAAGGCGTTTTGCAATTTGATACTCAAAAGGGCAGATTATCTCGTTTCCCCATGTTTCCGACGCTTTCAAAAATGGCTTACCATTTATTACCTGCCTTTTCAAGTGGTGATCGTAAGTTGTTTATAGGAACGCCCAATGGTGATTTAAATCTCTTTGATCCTGAGCAATTGCTTGATCAAGCAGGCTTGGATAGATCCTACCCAATTGTAATCAACCGACTGGAACGCTACAATGAGAAAAAGCAACTTAAGCAGGAGATTTTTCAGGATCTAGATGATTTACAAGAAATTCACTTAGGTCATCAGGATAGATATATCGTTATGGATTTCTTTTCTCCAGATTTTCGAAATACTAGCCAGAACCTTTATCGATATTGGTTAGAAGGGTATGATCGGGATTGGACTATTCCTGCGAGAATATCCCAGTTACGTTATGAAAACCTTCCGCCTAAGACCTATACTTTACATATCCAGGGAGGGCTAATGCCAGAGTTTTACCCGATGTCAGAAAGGCAATTAAAGATAGTTGTCCATCGCGCATGGTACAATACGATATGGGCTTATTTGTTGTATAGTATCATCATACTGGGCTCTTTTTATTTGTTTTTTCGATATCAAATTAATCTTCAAGTAAAACGTTCGGAAGCCAATCGCTTACAAGAGCTAAATGCCCTGAAATCTAAGTTATATACTAATATTACACATGAATTCAGAACTCCTCTTACCATTATAATGGGGGTTGCCAGTACCATTAGAGGACATCAACAAGAAAAAGAATTAATTCATAGGAATAGCGAAAACTTATTGCGTTTAATCAATCAATTGCTAGACTTATCCAAGCTGGACGCTGGTTTGCTACCCATTAAATGGGTACAAGGCAATATTGTATCTTATCTCCACTACCTTTGTGAGTCTTTTTTTTCGGTAGCAAAGGAAAAACGTATTAGGCTGAATTTTTATCCTGAGATTAAAGAGTTGATCATCGATTATGATGAGGAGAAGATTCAGCATATTATTTATAACCTGTTATCCAATGCAATAAAATATACCTCTGAGGAGGGGAGTGTTATCTTGCATTTGAATAAAATCGTGCAACAGGATAAAGAATGGCTTCAACTCAAAGTAAGTGATACCGGACCAGGTATTCCAGCATCTTCTCTTCCGTATATTTTTGATCGTTTTTTTCAAACTGAAGATAAGCAACTAGCTGTTGATGGAGGTACGGGTATTGGCCTGGCACTTACCAAAGAGTTAGTAGAGTTATTGGGAGGAAAAATTGCAGTTCAAAGTAAATTGGGCGAGGGAAGTGATTTTATGGTCCTTTTACCTATCCATAAAAAACCAGGAATTACTAAGATAGAAGCTAAACAAACTGATAAAAGACTATCTGGGGTTGATAAGGAACAAGTTATAGATCAATGGATTCCAGCCAGCCTAGATCGGGAGAAACCCTTATTGCTTTTAATTGAAGATAATAAGGATGTTAGGAAATTTATAAGTGGCTTGTTAAATACCAGGTGTAAGATTGAGGTAGCTCAGAATGGTCAAATTGGCATAGATCGTGCGATTGAGCTCATTCCAGATATTATTATAAGTGATGTAATGATGCCTGAAAAGAATGGTTATGAAGTTTGTCAAATTCTCAAGAATGATGAACGAACCAGCCACATCCCAATTATTTTATTGACAGCGAGAGCTACACAAGTTGATAGGGTCGAGGGTTTGAAAGAGGGAGCGGATGCTTATTTGGTAAAGCCTTTTCATCAGGAAGAACTCTTCATACGCATATCACAACTGCTTCTATTACGAAAGAATCTTCAACAACGATACAGTAAGTTTCAAATTTCGCAAGCTGAAAATGGTAATCAATCCCTTGATGAGCGTTTCCTGCAAAAGCTAATCGAAGTGGTGGAAGCAAGAATTGATGATCCTGATTTGGGAGTGGTTCATCTTTGTCGAGCTGTAAATCGGAGTAATGCACAGGTAAATCGCAAGCTCAAAGGACTTACCGGAAAGACACCTTCTCAATTTATTAGAACTATTCGTCTACAGCAAGCCTTGAAGTTACTAGAAAGTTCAGATTTGAATATTTCTGAAATTGCCTACCAAGTTGGTTTTAGCAATCCTAACTACTTTACCCGCTCTTTTAAGGAAGAATTTGGTTATCCTCCAAATGTGGTGCGTAAGTAACTCATTATCATAGCTTAAGCTTTAGTGTTTAATGTCTTATGCAAAATAAGTGCTACTATTTTATGTGCTATGTAAAATTAGTGAAGACAATACTAAATAAATGAACATGCATTTAGGGTGCTATTTACATTTTGGATGTGGATTCAAATTTAATACAAAATCTAAATGAATTAAAATGTTGAACTTTTCAAGTAGTCTTAAAAGCACTTTTGGGGTATTCAGTTTGTTGTTAATGGCTGGATTATTGGTTCCTTCATATGGACAAGGTGAGCTTTTCAGCAATACTGATGCTGTAAGAGGTTGGAGTTGGGATGATACTATTGCTAGTTATTGTTTTGTACAAGATAAACCAAATACAGGGAAGGAAACGATTCTTGTAGTGAGACCTTACGATGGAAGCGACCTAGGAGCTGCTTTTGAGAAGAAACATACTTCTTCAGATAATATGAGGGGCTGGAATTGGGATGGTGCTACTGCTAGTTATGTTGCCTATAATAAATTTGGTGGAAAATGTATTTTATACATTCGTCCATTTGATGGACGTGAGTTTGGTCCTGTTTCTTCACAGCAAGACATGACAGCGAGTGATAATATAAGAGGCTGGAGTTGGGATGGTACCACAGCTAGTTATATGGCTTTCAATGACAAGATTGGAAAAACAGAACTTTATGTTCGTCCTTTTGATGGCCGTAGTTTTGGTCCAGTGTCTTATAAGGAGTCTTTTTCGTCCGCAGATAATATAAGAGGCTGGAGTTGGTATGGAGGAAAAGTAAGCTATATAGGGAAAACAGGAAATACCTTCAAAATATTTAAACGTTCTTTTGACGGTAAACAGTTTGGTCCGGTAGAAAACTAAGCAATCCGTTAGCGTTTAAGAG
>JBCBCD010000587.1:0-4979 GCA_038530915.1 Bacteroidota bacterium | reverse complement strand
ACATATATTTTGTGGAGTGAAGTAGTAATCCAAAACTTTCCCCCTTCATTCCCTGTTCATACCCAAAAAGACTTACATGCCCGAATTTTGGAATTACATCAAAGGCTTGTTTCAATCCGGTGAAGAAAGTACTCCTTCTCAACCCGCTTTACATGAGTTGATAGAAAGAGATACCAAGGAGAAAGAAGATTACGAATTTTGGAAAAGCACTTTGGTACGTAGGAGGTTACAGGATTGGTTGATCGACCAGTATGCGATATTTAGGGTATTGCCAAGGGATATAGATGATTCGCTTGATTTTCTCAATACACCTTCTTCAAAAGGGTTTGTGGTTCATTTTTACAAAACCCAATACAGCGAACGAGATGTACAACACTTTTTTGATTTCTTGAAAGAGAAGGTATTAGCCTTGGATTACAGGACGCAGATTTCTGACAAAAGGGTGTATAGTCGCCCACAATGGGTAGAAAAAGTGGAGCGTCACTACTTAAAACCCAGACCCAAGCCTAATGAAGATGGGACTTTTAGGCAATTGTTTGGCAATGTGATGATCGAATTGGAATCCAGGAATGATAAGGCACATTATTTGAAGTTTCGTGCTACATTCTACGTAGATCGATTGTATGAAGAACCAGGAGAATTCAAAGACTTGATGCAGGCGTTAGCTAATTAGAGTTTCATTAGACATGCTCACCTGTATAGCCAAACCTAGCCAATACTTCTTCGGCTTCATCTGGCTTTTGTGTTCCAATTAATACTTTTTGTCCAGATTTGAGTACGATTTGAATGCCATGATTGCCACTCATATTGAGCGCCATTCCACTTGGACCAAATCGATATCCCCAACCGCCAAATTCTTTCAGTGGCATATATTTTCTAACATAAACCTGATCTATATCTTCCCATGCGTAAAGCCTGTTTATAAAAGGAGCAAATTTGACGTGTATACCTTCATCAGTAATTTTTGTGTTCAAGTTCATGCTTGCTATCCAGCCCATTAAACCAAATACAAGAGCTGCAATAAAGATAAGAGCAATATCTGGAGCAGGGTTGTTCCCAAAAGGAATTCCTATAATGAGTTGTTGAATAAGACCCCAGCCCATCAAAGCCATTGACCCTCCAATGATGAGCCACAACCACCATTGATTGAAAATCTGCTTTTCTCTAAAATATACATCTTCCATATCTCTATTGAATAACTGATTGAAAATTGAACGCTTCTTCTCTTCTGAGTAAGTTGTCTCTTTGGACTTATAAGGCGACGACTTGGAAGGCTCCATCGGTAGATTTTAGTTTACAATACATTAATTTAATAGAATTCACTCGAAATAGCAACGAATTTCGACCAACTTTTAACCACATAAACTTATACACTTAGAACGCTAAATCTCCAATATCACCCAAATCGGGTTGTTTGTAGAATGATTTAGTATAGGCGCGTTTCTTTTGCCTTTCAAACACAAGTTTTGCTATGCCAATATTGGCAGGGTCAGCTGCGTATGGAGAAAGTGCATGGTGAACTTTATGTTCAGGAATATCAAGTCGATACATCAAACTCAATAAGACATCCAATTTGTATTCTATCATATAGGCTACTTGATTAGCCAATAGATCAAACAACTCTTCTTCTGTCATTTGATCTTTAGAACCCTCTAGTTCAAAATCTCTTACCACTAAAGCGGTTAACTCTTGATGTGTCCTATCCTTATCCATAATCTATTCATCTTCTTTAAACCAGGAAGCATACATGACATAACTGTTGGAAATACGTTCAATAGTACCTGAAAACCTTTCTGGACTTATGGCTTTAAGTTTTTTGGCCGGAACTCCGGCATAAATATAACCAGATTCTAAATGGCTATTTTCAAGTACTACTGCCCCTGCAGCAATTAAAACATTATCTTCTACTACAGCATTGTCCATGATGATGGCACCCATCCCCACTAGAATATTATTTTTTAGGGTACATCCATGTACAATAGCTCTATGCCCTATGGATACGTTATTGCCTATATTAGTTGGTGCTTTTTCATAAGTGCCATGAATAACAGCTCCATCTTGTACATTCACTTTGTTGCCTATCTTGATGTAGTTAACATCACCTCTCACTACAGATTGAAACCAGAAGCTGCAATCATCACCAGCAACCACATCGCCTACAATGGTAGCATTTTCAGCAAAAAAACAATTCTTCCCAAATTGAGGGGTCTTACCTCTTACTGATTTTATTAAGGACATATTTTGTGGTTTAGAAGGTTAGTGGTTAGTGGGTTAGAGTAGTTATAAAAACTAAACTTCTAACCCTCTAACCTTTTAACCTGTCAAAAGAGTGATCTCTGATTATCATCCTTTGGTTTGTTTTCCTTAGGCATTTCAGACTCATCTTCATTGGTCGAAGGTACTTCTTTTGGTTCAGGGAAAAGTGGTTTTACACTTGTAATTTTATAATTACTTAGCTTATTTCCGAGTGCTTTCCAGCCTTTCACATCAATGAAGTCATCTAAGTCTACAGAGCCTGACAATTTCTTACCTGATTTGGGTCTCACATTGTATTGTACAGTCACTTCACTTTTTAGTGTAGCAAAAAGAAGCTTGCTGCTGTTGCTTTCTGTGATGAACGAGAAAGCTTGCCCCGTAGAAGTTGTTTCTACATTGAATCTTTTTATAAAAGTAGCTTTTCGTTCTCCTTCATAGTAAACAGCACTAATGATCATATCTTCAGTAAACTTGGCAATCTCTAACAAGTCATTGGTATCAAATCGTCGGTTGAGGTCCAATTCTAGTATCTCGTAACTACCTGATTTGAAAAGGGCGATTATGGTATCACCCGTATCAAAATCGCCAAGAAGAACACCTCTGTTTTCTGTATTTAATTTTCCACTAACCTCATCCATCCATACTTGGAGTGCCCCTAAAGTGGATTTGCCAACTGCAGTTTGTTCTACCTTTTTGATGGGATATTTGGTTACGATATTCCCTTGCGAACTTCTACCTTTTATGGCGATTTCAGAAAAGTCAAACTCAAAGTTTTTAATCCTTGCGGAACAGCCTTGTGAAAGTTGAACTTTTAACGTTTCACTTTCTCCATTCGGATTAGAAGTAAAATAAAGGATTTTGGAGCCTTTTGTTCCTTTGGTCAAGTCATATTCTCTATCTCTGGTAATGGCCTTGACATGAAATCGTTTAGCCATGGTTCTACCTGACTCACCATCTACATACAGTAAATTATAAGTAGTTCTATCATCTCCCTTTTTCCAAACAGCCACATGTAAAAGGTTTTTACCTACAAAATCTTTATCGGAGATCCTTTTCACAAGGAATTTTCCATCGGCTCTGAAAACGATGATATCATCAATATCAGAACACTCAGAAATGAAGGTCTCTTTTTTTAGACTTTTCCCTATAAAGCCCTCTTTTAAGTTGGCATACAATTTGGCATTGTTGGCAACTACCTGAGTGATCTTGATCTGATCAAAAGTGGTTATTTTCGTTCTCCTTTCTTTGCCCTTGCCATATTTTTCAAGCAATCTTTCGAAATAGGCGATTGCAAAATCAGTGAGATGATCCAAATCGTATTGTACTTGCTTCAGCTCTTCATTAAGGTTAGCAATCAGCTCATCAGCTTTAAAAGTATTGTATTTGGAAATCCTTTTTATTCTAATTTCAGTGAGTTTCACCAGGTCCTCATCCGTGATGTCACGCATCAATTTCAACCTTTTATCATTAGGGAGAACATCAGATGGCTTTTGAACGTATTTTCTCAGCCCTTCATGAATGATGGATAAGACCTCTTCAAAACTTTCTGCTACTTCTATATCCCGATAAATGCGTTTTTCTATGAAAATCTTTTCCAGACTGGCTAAATGAAGTTTTTCTTCCAGCTCATGCTTCTTGATTTCCAATTCCTGACGCAATAAGTCCTTTGTATGGTAGGTCGAGATTTCTAAAATCTCTTCAACCGTCATAAAGTGAGGCTTGTCGTCAATGATAACACAAGCATTCGGAGCAATGGAAACTTCACAATTGGTGAATGCATATAAAGCATCAATGGCTACATCAGGGGATTCATTGGATGGAAGCTCTATAGCGATTTCTACTTCTTTGGAAGTATTATCCGCAACTTTTTTAATCTTGATTTTGCCTTTGTCATTGGCTTTAAGTATGCTTTCAATGATAGAGGTAGAGGTTTCCCCATAAGGCAACTCTTTTACAAGAAGCATATTCTTATCGGCTTTCTCAATAACCGCTCGTACTTTGACCCTACTGCCTCTTTTACCTCCATTATAATCACTTACATCAATCGAACCACCCGTTAGAAAATCCGGGTAGATGGTTACTTTTTTGCCTTGTAGAATTTTTATTGAGCCTTTAATCAATTCAATAAAATTATGGGGCAATATTTTGGTCGATAAACCTACAGCAATACCTTCAACTCCCAATGCGAGTAGGAGAGGGAACTTCATTGGTAGCGCAATGGGTTCATTCTTACGACCATCATAGGACAGTTGCCATTCAGTAGTTTGCTTGTTGAAAGCTACTTCAAGAGCAAATTTTGTTAAGCGAGCTTCAATATATCGGGCTGCTGCTGCACTTGCCCCTGTATTGATATCTCCCCAGTTTCCCTGGGTATCAATCAACAATTCTTTTTGTCCCAAATTGACGAGAGCATCACCAATGGCAGCATCACCATGAGGGTGGTATTGCATGGTCTGACCAATTACATTAGCTACCTTATGGTATCTACCATCGTCAACTTGCTTGAGGGTATGTAAAATCCTTCTTTGTACCGGTTTGAGTCCATCCTCTATTGCAGGAACGGCTCTCTCAAGTATTACGTAAGAGGCATAATCCAGGAAATAATCCTGGTACATGCCATCTAGGCTTATCACGTTCTCCTGATCCTGACTCATTATTTGAAATTTCTTATTTCTGCTAAAAAAACAAAAATATAATGAAAAAACAAAACAATTTGTTTTAAT
>JBCBCD010000586.1:0-4985 GCA_038530915.1 Bacteroidota bacterium | reverse complement strand
TCTGATGTATCCATCTTGATTTCTTGAAATACCTGTCGTAGAGGCTCTTAAACCTGAAAGAATGGCATTTCTGGATGGGTTACATACAGGTGATGGACTACTGGCATCTCTAAAGAGCACTCCTTTGGCTGCCAGCGCATTGACATTTGGGGTATGTGCTTGACTATAATAACCTACCGGACTGATCCAGTGATTAAAGTCATCCACCATGATTAGCAAGACGTTTTTCTTTTGTGCCTGTACACCAATGGAATATAGGCAGCCCACAAAGCAGATCAATCGGATTAGATTTCTTTTGTTCATCAGAAAGCGATTTTTAATTATCAGGTTCTACAAGTTGCTATTTGTCAGCTATAAAACTTTGCTCTATTGATTTGAAATTTGATAGGATTCGACACAGCTGAGCCAACAATACTTATTTTGGCAAATCTGCTTTCTCAATCGCTCTTATCCTGATGTTCTTGTAGTAGACTTCAGCACCTTCCGATTGTAGTTGAATTTTTCCACTGCTTAGGGGTATTTTTTCTCCTTCCTTCAAATAAGAAGAGCCTTCCAAATAATTAACAAGCTTGCCGTTTACAAGATGGATGCTGGTACCTTCAAAGCAATATAGATCTAATGTATTCCATTCTCCTTTGGGAAGTTCATGGTTTATGGATCTTCTACAACGTCCTGGAGCTCCTTTAATGTTGCCAAAAGTACGTTTAGGACTGCTGGGATCATAGATCCAAGCGGAACCCTTGGGTTTTTGAGCTTTTATTTCCATGCTTACACCTGATAAGGCAAAATAATCCCCACAGTCTCCCTCTTGTACCTGGAACTCTTGAGAACGCATCCATACATTCCAAAATTTGCCGTGTTGTCCGGTGCAATGGTATAAAATGCCACTATCTCTTTTGCGATCTAATCTAGGTTCGTATTTTTTATCTCCCCATTTAAATTGAAGCTGTAAGTGATAATTTTGGTAGACTTCCTTTGTACTCAAGCCTCCATACATTTGTCCTGAAACAGCCAGGATAGCTTGATCATTTTCCATTTTAATGGAAAAGACGTTTAAAGGATCGTTATTGAGGCCTAATGGAGGTGCACCACGCATGCCATCTCCTTTCTCATAAGTGGAGTCCAATGGAGTGGTATGATGGGGAACCCCTAAGAATTTGTCCCAATGACTTAAGTTTTCATCCAACAGATCTTGCCAACCTTCTGAAAGGGGAGTGTCGTAATTGCTTAAGGTCCATTCTATACCCTGGAGGATATGTTTTTGAAATAGAGTGTCTCGAAAGCTGGCCGATGTATGACCTAAACCTGTGTAAAACACTCTGCCGCCATCAAAAATGTGATACCAAGAAATGGGATGATTGTTATCCATATTACCTCCTGTATAGCTGTCTTCATTAAGCTGGGCCAAAGTATTGATATGAGCCTTTACCGTTTCACCAAAATTGTACCATTCATCTCTATGAATCCATGATTGGGGCAGTCCTGCCACAATAGGATGATTAGAATTGATAATTTGTATTTCAGCTTCCTGAACTTTAGGATGGTTTTTAAATTGTGCCCCCAATAGATTATGATACCACGGCCACTCTTTTTCTGTATCGCTGGCTGCATGGATACCTATGAATGCTCCTCCTGATCTAATGAACGCTTGAAAAGCTTTTTGCTGCTGTTCGTTTAAAATATCACCTGTTGTGCTTAAAAAAACAATCCCTTGTAGCTGATTCAGAAATGAAGTATTGAAAATAGTGGCGTCTTCAGAAAAAGTCAGGGTCCAGCCTTCTGATCTAGCCATTTCAATAAACATTTGCTGACCAGCTGGAATAGATTTATGTCTAAACTTTTGAGTTTTGGTAAAAATCAACAGATGTTGTGTATGGCAGATGTTGCCAAAACATAGAATAAACCCAATTAGAATTACTATTTTTTTCATTGCTCTTTTTCTAAGAAGTGAATCGCTACTTCCATTATCCAATCCCTCGTGCTATATGATAATAAACTTCATTTGTTCTCAGGTCTTGTTTCAAAGTTCTCAATTGCGTATTGTGATCAATTAGAACCATCTCTATTCCTGCCATTTCAGCAAAATCTTCTAAGTGTTCTACAGTGAGGTTCTGACTATAGCAGGTATGATGTGCTCCACCCGCTAAGATCCAAGCAGCAGCAGCAGTCGACAGGTCGGGATGTGCTTTCCATAAGACTCTGGCAACTGGCAAATTGGGTAATGGATCGGGAGCAATAGCATCAACTGTATTGACTAACAACCTAAATCGATTTCCAAGGTCGACTATGGAAGCGTTTAAGGCAGGTCCTTCAGCTGCATCAAATACCAAGCGTACAGGATCTTCTTTACCGCCAATTCCCAATGGATGAATCTCACAATTGATAGAACCACTTGCAATAGAGGGGCAAATCTCTAACATATGTGCACCTAGTACACTTGTACGACTAGGGTCAAAATTGTAAGTGTAATCCTCCATAAAGGAATTACCTCCTTCTAAACCTACTGCCATTACCTTCATGGCACGTACCAAAGCTGCAGTTTTCCAATCTCCTTCCGCACCAAAACCATAACCGGCTGCCATTAGTCTTTGAGAAGCGATACCAGGCAGTTGTTTCATACCATGTAGGTTTTCGAAGGTATTGGTATAGGCTCCAAAACCACCTTTCTCAAGAAAAGTCTTCAACCCTAATTCAATTCGAGCCGCATCATATAGAGATTGTCTTTGTATACCTCCTTCTGATAAAGAAGTCATCATTTGATAAGCCGACTCATATTCATTGACCAATTGTTTAACTTGACTTTCAGAAATACTGTCAATTATTTGTGTTAAGTCCCCTAAACCATAGCCATTGACAGAAAACCCAAATTGGATTTGTGCGGCTACTTTATCACCTTCCGTAACGGCTACTTCTCTCATGTTATCACCGAATCGAGCTACTTTTACATTTTGTATTTCATGCCACCCAAGAGCAGCACGTGTCCATGTATCTAATTGATCGATTATGCTTTTCTCTTTCCAGTGACCGACTATCACTTTTCTATTTCTACGCATGCGGGTATTGATGAACCCAAATTCCCTGCCACCATGAGCTGATTGATGCAGATTCATGTAATCCATATTGATGGTATTCCATGGAATATCTCTATAAAACTGTGTATGAAGATGCACGAGTGGCTTATTAAGAATATTCAGACCATTGATCCACATTTTTGCCGGAGAAAAAGTATGCATCCAGGCAATCAGTCCAATACATTGTCTACTGGCATTGGCTTCTATACAAAGTTGAGTGACTTCGTGAGGCCTTGTTAAGGTGGGCTTATGAACTACTTTTACAGGAATTTGATCAGCTTGTTCCAGTGATCGTGCAACAACACTTGCATTCTCAGCTACTTGTTTTAGTGCTTCCTCACCATATAAATGCTGACTACCTGTAATAAACCAAACTTCCAGTTCTTGTAAGTTTTTCATATAATTTTATTATCCATTAAATGATATCATGATATAAGCAACAATGGCAACTACCACTAGTGAAGCAACAATATCCCAGATATTGTAACTCTCTTTATTAGCGGCCTTTTGTTCGGGAGTAAGGGTACCAAATGCGAGCCCCTGAATTTGTTTTTCATTAGGAGGAGGAGTTAACAAACTCACTCCAATCGTTACTACAACTGAAATTAAAAACATCCAGGCTGCAAAGACTAAGAAGTTGGTGTCTCCTATGACAAAAAGGAAACTGCCTTCTGAAAAACTATCTTTGCTTAATTCAAGTGTTAACCTTACTGCAGCAATGATAAGTCCTACTACCAAAGTTGTGATTGCACCTCTTGCATTAATGCGTTTCCAAAAAATCCCCAATAAAAAGACCGCAGTGATAGGAGGAGCGATATAAGACTGTACAGATTGTAGATATTCGTAAAGCACTCCAGAGATATTCTGCATGACAGGAATCCAAAGAATGCCAAGTATCACTACTATACCTGTAGCCATTTGCCCAATAGAAACCAGTCTCTTTTCAGGGGTTTCGGGATATAATTTTTTGTAAATGTCTACCGTGAATAAAGTAGAACATGAATTGAATACTGAGGCCAAAGAACTCATCAGCGCTGCCATTAATCCTGCTGCCACTAGTCCTCTTAGTCCGGGAGGTAAAATCTTAGACATTAATGCCGGAAAAGCCTGATCAGGTGTATCCCAAACGAGTTCTCCTTTCATTTTTAGGGCCAATGCAATAACACCCGGGATTAAGAAGAGGAATACAGGTGTTAATTTTAGAAAACCACCCCAGATGGTACCTCTTCGCCCCTCTTTTAAGTTTTTGGCAGTCAGTGTTCGTTGTACAATGTATTGATCGGTACACCAATACCAAATCCCTACCACTGTACTGGTAATCACCAATGGGAGCCAAGGGAAATCGGGATCACTCAAAGGGCGCCACATATCAAAATATTCTGGCGTAACCGTTGCTTTTAGTTCCCCCCATCCACCGGCAGCATTTAATCCCATAATAGTAAGGGTACCCGCTCCTAGAAGCAAGACTACAGTTTGTAAAGTTTCTGTATAAACTACGGCTCTCATTCCTCCCAATACCGTATAAACTCCGGTAAGTATAACAGTTGCTAATGCTCCGGTCCAAAACTCTATGCCCAATAAGGTGGAAATAACTATCCCTCCTGCATAGATAGTTACGGATACTTTAGTCATTACATAAGCAATCAAAGAGAAAATAGACAAGAACCAGCGTGCTGAAGGGCTGAAGCGTTTTTCCAAAAATTCAGGCATAGTAAACACACCCGCTCGTTGATAGAAAGGAAGAAATAGCCAACCCAACATGAGTACAACCCATGCTTGAACCTCATAAATTAAGAGTGGCATTTTGTCAGAGGCACCTGTACCAGCAAGCCCTACTACATGTTCTGATCCTATGTTAGAGGCAAAAACAGAAGCCCCTACAACAAACCAACCTACATTTCTACCTGCTAAAAA
>JBCBCD010000585.1:0-4994 GCA_038530915.1 Bacteroidota bacterium | reverse complement strand
ACTTGCTAAGCGTCAGCTCGTAACGAATGCAGAAAATACTGTTTACAGCATCAAAAGATACCAGACCGTTGCAGCTTTACCAAGTTGAATTTGGTACGCAACTGACCAACGTGACACAGTTGAGTCAGCTCAACCAAGACTTGATTCCCAAAATTAAAACAAAGACAAAAGTAATCAACTACCTAAGCAAAGACGGTACTCCCATAGAAGGCATACTAACTTTTCCTATTGCCTACGATACCTCGAAAAAGTACCCTCTCATGACCATTCCTCATGGTGGTCCGGATGCACTGGTTAAAAACGACTTTGGGTGGATGAAACAGTTTTTTGCCGATCAGGGTTATGTGGTTTTTCAACCTAATTTCCGAGGCAGCATCGGCTATGGCCGGGACATTTATGCAGGTAACCGCAATGCTTTTGGTGAAACGGACTTTGAGGATATTATGTCAGGTATTGATGATTTGATCGCAAAAGGAATAGCGGATGAGCAGCAATTGGTTATTGGTGGCTGGAGCTACGGTGGTTATATGGCTAATTGGGCGATTACACAGACTAATCGTTTTAAGGCTGCGATTAGCATCGCAGGAGTATCTAATTGGGTTAGTCTTTATGGTCAGCATGAATTTAGCAACCGGGACATTGGACTATGGGAATATAAGTATTTATTGATTGATAACCCAGAGGCTTACCGCAAAGCTTCTCCTTTATTCTTTGTCAAAAATGCGGAAACACCTTTATTAATTTTACACGGTGCAAATGATAATAGAAGTCCAACCTTACAAGCCTGGGAAATGTACCGAGCCATGAAAGACGCCCAAAAAGAGGTAAAAATGATGCTTTACCCGCGTGCCGGACATAACATCAGCAACCCTGTTCAAAGAAAAAGCGTTTTGAATCAGTGGTTACAGTGGTCAGACGATCATCTTGGCCGAAAGTAATAGGACTATGAGAAACTCCTTTATCTATTTTTATTGCTGTCTAATCATCAGTTTATCCTTTAGTACCTGCCAATCAGATTCCAAAAATGAGGCAGAACAAACGGATATTCCAAAAGCAATTGAAGACACCTTATATATAGCTACAGGGAGTGAAATGGGTTATGTTGCTCAAGTCTTGGCTCAAACTTTTACTTTAGATCATCCGACTCCTTATAAAGTACAAATCATTGGTGGCGAAGATTTATTCCAACAAATTCAAAAGGATACCCGCTTCGATTTTATTTTTTCAACAGATCAAGCACTTTTGGATCAACTCTATAAAGCTGGACTTTCCCCCGATGCGCCCTTTGATCTAGCTTATGGTAAATTAGTCCTTTGGACAACACAAACTGGATTTATGCCGGACCTTGTAGCCTTAAGAAGTCCAACGATCAACCTAGTAGCTGTACCAGATCCCAAAACTACTGCTTATGGTCTTGTTGCCTTGTCTATTTTGGAAAAAGAACAACTAATGGATTTTCTAGGATCCCGTTTAGTTTACCAAGATGATCTGAGCCAAACCAACCAATTAATTAATAGTGGTGAAGTATCCATTGGCTTCACATCAAAGTCGATGTTGCTCTCGCCGCAATATACTGAAGTAGGAAGTTGGATAGAAGTAGACGACCGATTATACGACCCGGTACCCCACCAATTCATGCGATTGCATAAAACCGATGTCGATCATCCTTTGGCAGCTACTTTTGAACAGTTTGTCAAAAGCCAGCGTGTCAAGGATATATTGGCCAATTTTGGGTATTTGCCAAACGGTTTGTTGGGAAATAATTAACCAAAAATGCGCCTAAACCCAAAGCGCATCAATAATAGAAGTACCACAAAAACCAGGATAACAAACTCAAAGCGCAACTGTATAAAAGCGATTAAACGGGTACGATCAATGATCCACATCAAACCAATAACGGCTGTAATCAACATCAATAAACCCGATAATTTATTGAAACCAGGAATCAATTGCATATCCATGTTGTTGCGGATAACCAAAATCGTCAATACCATTGATAGGATAGGCAAAAGTTGCGTAACCAAATCAAAATTCATAATGTTTCCTTTCTGAAACAAGAAAATATAGATATTTAAGGTCAAGACAAATAAGCCTGGAATACAAACTAGGTAAATCAAGATCGAATAAATATATTTCCAGGGAGAAGTATGACCACGGTCTCCATCCAAAAAGGTGCCCAACATAGCTGCAAATGGAATCAATGCAAAGAAAAAGATCACATGATTGGGATGCTGCCCGATGTAATCAAAAAGTTCTTGTAAGGTCATGTTTGTATAATCGTCAAAACGAAAAGTACAAAAAAAAACGCTCTTCAATTAGTCTTCAAGACTCAATTAAAGAGCGTTTAAATTATCTTTAAATGCCATTAAAACTGTGTCCAAGCCCAAACTTCGTTTCGAGTATCATAAACCAACTTCAAAGTTTGGCTAACTGATCCATTTATAACTTGCGAATCAACCAAAGAATCACCACTCAAAAAAGTGTTAACTCCTGGTGGATTAAGTTCAATGCCATAAGTAGCATTAGCATCTATTAGTTTTACAAAAATTGTAAGACCTTTATTAGCCTCTATAGCTGGTGGGAGCGTCAACACTTGGTTAGCAGTCGAACCTACCGGTATATAAGAAAAGGCAGTAATCTCTTTAAGGTTTGGGTTAGCGGTAAGAGTGACTTGAAAATCGTAGTCAACAGAGTCTATTGTGATATTTTCGTTAGTGTTCCTTAAAGCGTCAATTTGAGCTTTAACGCTGTCCAAATTAGCCTCTAATGTATTGGTTCCTCCATAAATGTTTTTGACCGTAAAGTCTGCAGCTTCTCTTAAAATACCAATATTGTAGTCAGAAATGGGTAAAACTGGATTAATTAAAAAGAATTTAGTGCTATCTACCGAGTCAAAAATTGTATCTTTTTGAACACTAAAATCAAAGTTGTATAAACCTGTCTTTGTTTTATTAAAAACACTATCTACTTCTAAATCATCAAGCCCCTGATCAAACAACTTAACACTAGAAATTGCTGCTAAAGAAGCATCACTTACATTACCAGAATAACCTATTGATATTGTTCTAGAACTAGTTACAAAGCTTAAATCACCATCAAAATAAATCATATTTCCATCTAAATCTATTCTCAATCTTTGATTAGCTGGTAAAGTCCTATTTTTTTGCAAAATCAACTCATGCCATTTCCCTACCTCTATCACATTATCGGCAGTGAGTTTTGAAGGAGTATTTGAACTAATATTTCTAGTGATAGAAATCCCTAAATCTGAATTAATCAAAAAACAAAAGGCATTATTACTACTAGTACCGATAATTGAAAAGTACTTTCCTGATGGAATATTTTTCAATACCTTAAATCTCACATAGTAAGCTCCTTGATCGTTATCCAAGTTTACTTCGTGCGATATATTAGAATAAGCATACTGTAATCCTTTTTCATTGTTTGGCCAAAGTAAAGTCGCTTTTTCCGTTGTAGTCTCATCTAAAATATTTTTGATACTATTAATTTCAGATAAAACAACTTGCTCTACATGGGTATTCCTTTGAACTCCATTGACATCCCATGTTGACAAATATTCTGAAGCAGCGCCCCCTTTCCCCTCTGGAGTATTGCTTTCACTAGGAAACTGATTATAAGTTATATTTCCTTGTACATCATATTCTAGTGAATTAGATAGAATTTGCTTACCCCCTTTTACCCTTTGAACGTATGAGTCATTATAATATTCATAACTTTTCTGATCAGTTCCATTTTTCCTTGTTGTAAGTTTGAATCTTGAAGGGTTATTACCTGCCCACCTTGCTGTAGATTGCCATGCAAGTGTGTCTTCATTGATTTCATCTATTACAAAATAGGCTTCCCCAAACTGATCGTCTACATATGTAGCTGCATTGAAAACATTATTTTTCTCAAGAGTAATAACTTGATCTTCACCGTCAAGTACTTGTAAAAAAGTGTCTAACGCAGAGTGTTGATTTCTTGAAATAAGAACATTTCTAGGACGATCTAGGCAAATACTTACGCCTTTTCTAGTCTCTGATGATGTATGTTCAAACCAGTTGTTTTTTATAGAAGCTAAGTTATTTACAGATAGCCCCATATTCAAGTAAATACCATGCAGGGCTACGCGGCCCTCATATATATTTTTCTCAATCATTGTTTGATCGGCACCCCACAGAAAGCTCCCAGCAAACATACTATCCTGCATAAAATGCCTGTTACCTTCAATAATATTATGATTTGTTGCAGTTTGCGCACCAGAAGAGTTAGAAGGATATCCAGTATCTTCTTGGTATTTTGCTCCACTCACAAAGTACTCGTCAATTGAATTGTTAAGTGAATAGATATTATTCTTAACGGTTGAATGAAGATGAAAAGGTGCTATAATTGCCGTATCCAACCTTTTAAATTCATTATCTTCAATTACAGATAAATAAGATTGACCAAAAACCAATCCATTAGCCCCAGAATTAAGACCATCCAATAACCAGCGTTTAAAGTGTATCCTCCTCGTATTAGTCCCTGATGTCCCGATAATATCCGGCATAGACCAGAAAATTGGTCCAGGTGTTGTTTTTTTAATTTCCACCCAATTACCATCGATCAGATATGTTTCATCTCTATCGGCGTATTGAGGCATTGCTATCTTAATTGTATCGGTAATAAGAAAGCTGTTTTTCCCTCTTACGTTATCTACGAAAAAATGATAATTCCCTATTACATCACAAAACAAAGCTGCATTCTGAAAAGCTTCAGTATCATCTGTCACCCCATCACCAGTTGCGCCAAACCATCTAGGATTTACTCCCCCTTGCTGGTTTTCTAAAATCACAGCATATTTGTCAACTAAATCAAAAACTGCAATATCATCAATTGGATAACCGGCTAAAGAGTCACTTTGGACTAAATACTCTGCCCCCGTATCATCTACCCTAATCCGTCTTCCAACTTCTAATTCAATGCCAGAATTTTGTAAGGATTGCAAGCTTCGA
>JBCBCD010000584.1:0-4998 GCA_038530915.1 Bacteroidota bacterium | reverse complement strand
AACTTGATGGGATAAGTAACAGGAAAAAAAATTGTATATAATAAGAGTTGATGAAAACAATTTTAAAGTTTAATACTTAGATTTCTTAAATCCAGATCAAGATCTTCTTGCGTGTAATGGATATCAATATCCCTTTTAGCTAATTCTTTTTGAAAAGTGATAATATCCATTTCAACTAACTCGCGTGCCTTTCCCATGCTTAATCTCTTTTTTTCATAGAGATAGCAGGCCAGATCAATTAGTAATTCTTCTGCACTAAGTTGTACTTTAGATAGAGTCTCATCTGTTATTATCAGTGCCATATTTTAGTTTCTAAAAAATTAAGAGTAATTCTAATGATTAAACAAAACTTTTATGGTAATTAGTTTACTTTAATTCTTGATTCATTTCTTTTTTCCTGAAAAGTACTCCATGCAATTCCTTCGACTCCATGGTGATTAGACGACCTCCTCCTTAACTTCCTTCAGCTCTTCCAATATCCCCTTAATCTCCTCCTGTCGCTCTTTCAAATCTAAATGCACCGGAGCAATCACACGCTCTCCACAATCCTTGATGGCGCAACGTTCACAAGTGGTATGTACGTTTTGCCTTTTGACACTGGAATCATTCAAGAAAGGAAATAATTTTTTAAGCTTTTCGGTCATTAAGAGTCCTATGGTGACACTGGTCGTGTTTTCAGGTACATCATGACTTTGCTTAGCTAAAGCTATGCAGAAGTAACTTCGTTTATCTGCATAATAATGAGAAACCTGAGCTTCAGCAATGGTAGGAGAGTCTGTCGGATTTTGTTTTATAGCAGCTCTTACATCATTGATGCTGGTTAGAGATACCCATCTCCGACAATAATGTTCATCTAACTGATTGGCATGTGGGTTGTGCAATTGTGACAAGTGCATTTCTTTGGTCATTTCAAACTTGCCGGGACGAGGTCCGGTATAGAAACGCAAGAAAAAGATATTCTCAATCCCAAAATGATGTGGAAAAATATTGGCCAATCTTTGAAGCAAAACTTCAGAAGTCACATTGAATTCAGAAAGCAATGCACAAAACTGCTCGGGGTCCCATTTGGACCATTTGGACATCTGATGGATGATGTTAATCATTTCTCCTTCATCCAATTGCAAGGCGGCAGCAAAGTAAGCCGCTCTATAGTTGTTCAATAGCTTCTCGAAAGAATCTACATCTATCATTCGGATGGTAAAAGGACGCTCTTCAACCTTTAAGTACTGAAAACCCAGTTCCATTGCCAGAACGTTGGTCTCCTGAGCTCTATCGAGGTTGGTGTTGAGGTATAATTTTTTTAATTCCGGTACATAATGCGATCGAATCGATCTTAACTCCGGCTTACTTTTTAGATAGGTACGATCTATACTAATGCCATATTCGCTAAAAAGTATCTGTTCTATGGTGTCAGGACCAGTTATTTTGATGGGTAAAGAAGGGTGTTCTTTTCTAAACTGTTGAGCGGCTTTTTCCAGATCTGTTAAATAATTATCATGCATGTCTTGATATGAACGGAGTGCAATTTTATAAAAATCTTCCCCTTGCATATCATAATTACGAACGATCTTAATGACGGTACTGATAAAAGCATTCACCTTATCAGGTGTCTCAGAAAGCAACTCAATTACCTTTTGTGGACTGATCCCAAACGTTTCTAAAGGGAACAGTTGTAAAAGGTCAGAAGTCAATAAGTCAATAACCGGTTGAAGCTTCTTGTTGGAATCTACCGATACCAAGTAATTATAATCTACATCAAAGGCTTTAGCCAATAATAAGATTTTATCGGCTTTAGGATAACGCTTGCCTTTTTCAATATTGTGCAAGTACGAAATAGCCAAGCCCGTCTTATCAGACAATTGCTGATAAGATAAGCCCTGCTCTTTGCGCAGTTGCTGGACTTTGAGGCCCATTATGAGTTTAAGCGTATCTATGTCTTTTATCATGCTTCTTTGGTGTAGGGTGTAGAGTGTAGGGTATAGAGGGAAATTAAACCCTACACCCTATACTCTACACCATTATGCATCTAAGTTGAAGTATCAAAACTCTGGTTTTAGTACAATACAACTTTATAAAACCTTATAGTAATATAAGGGTTTTATGAAAAATATTGAAATGGAAAAAACATTGCAATTTCTGAATATTGCACAAATTTATAAAAAAAATCATTTAGAGAAATTTTCTCTAATGGATAAAATGTACTTAATTTGTACTTGTAAGTAAATTTATCTTGTAACTAATTTATCCATCTAACCAATGGATAGGCCGCATTTCTGGTGAGACATCAGTTTGTGCCATTAGCAAAAACCAATTTGTATGCTAAAGTTTGGAATAAAAAATCCAAGTGCTGATTTGAGCGAATACGGGATTTCAGATGTAAAGCAGACTTTCTGGAACCTCAGCCCAGAGGAATTAACCGAAGAAACCATTAACCGAGGCCAGGGTACGGTGGCCGATTCAGGAGCATTATTGGTAATGACAGGCGAATTTACCGGCCGCTCACCAAAAGACCGTTTTGTTGTAAAAGATGAAAATACAGCAAACAGTGTTGATTGGAATAACATCAACATGGCTTTTGAGCCTGAAAAATTTGATGCCTTGTATGACAAAGTTGCCAATTATTTTTCCGGCAAAGATGTCTTCATCAGAGATGCGTATGCGTGTGCAGATGAGCAATATCGTTTAAACTTGCGTTTGGTATCTGAATATCCTTGGAGCAACCAGTTTGCTTACAACATGTTCCTACGCCCAACAGAAGAAGAAGTGAAGTCTTTTGAACCAGAATGGGTCATTCTAAACGCTCCTGGTTTTATGGCAGATGCGGAAATAGATGGTACCCGCCAACACAATTTTGCGATTGTTAACTTCACAAAGAAACGCATCATCATCGGTGGTACAGGTTATACCGGAGAAATCAAAAAAGGTATTTTTTCAGTATTGAATTACATTTTGCCAAAAGAAAGAGAGGTGCTTTCCATGCACTGTTCTGCCAATATGGGTAAAGACGGAGATGTAGCCATCTTCTTTGGTCTTTCAGGGACAGGTAAAACGACGCTTTCTGCTGATCCTAACAGAGGATTGATCGGAGATGATGAGCACGGGTGGTCTGAAAACGGAGTATTTAACTTTGAGGGTGGTTGCTATGCAAAAACCATCGACTTAAGCGCTGAAAAAGAACCTGAGATCTTTGCTGCCATCAAGCATGGTGCTATTTTGGAAAACTTGATTTACCATGAAAATACACGTAATGTAGATTTCCACAATACAGAAATTACACAGAATACTAGGGTCTCTTATCCAATTCATCACATTGACAATGCATTGACGCCTTCTAAAGGTGGTCATCCTAAGAATATTTTCTTTTTGACTTGTGATGCTTTTGGTGTATTGCCTCCGATTTCGAAATTGACACCTGAGCAGGCCATGTACTACTTTATTTCTGGTTATACGGCTAAGGTAGCAGGTACAGAGGCTGGAGTAGTAGATCCTGAAGCTACCTTCTCTGCTTGTTTTGGTGCACCATTCTTGCCACTTCATGCGACTTTTTATGCAGAAATGTTGGGGCAAAAAATGCAGGAATACAATACCAATGTTTGGTTGGTAAACACAGGATGGACGGGTGGAGCCTTTGGTACAGGGAATAGAATTAAATTGCGTTATACTCGTGCAATGATTACTGCTGCTTTAGAAAGCCAACTGGATAATGTGACATATACTGAACATGAGGTATTTGGCTTAAATATGCCAACTACTTGTCCAAATGTGCCTGATGAAGTATTGAATCCACGCAATACTTGGATGGATGCCAATGAATATGACAATAAAGCCAATTTCCTTGCTAATCTATTTGTAGAGAACTTCAGAAAATTCGAAGATAAGGCAAGTGAAGCCATTTTAGCAGCTTCACCGAAATTGTTGGTTTAAGATAAAGATTAAAGTTTTTTTGGCTGGCGAAAAGTAGTTTTTTCGCCAGCCTTTTTATTGAAGTTTTTAAACAACTTCTTTATCTCATTTTGAAATGTCTGGGAAAGTTTTTTGCTATAGTCGCTTCAAATGTTAAACAAAAAGACTGTTTGTTCCTTACTCTTCTCCTTTTGATAAATGCCAGCCTTTCCAAGGTACTACACAAAAGTGTAATGTTGCTCAATACAAATGCCATTAATTGCAACATAATGCACACAAGAAAGCAGTTTGGCCATAATAATTAAGCCTTGACTTTCAAATGAAAATAAAAGGCTAAAGACCATATTGTAATAAACTGCAAATGCTTGCCTTTAGAGTTGTTCCTCTTTTTTGTGGTTGTTTTCTTTTCGAAAAGTATGTATTAAGAAATTTGCCTAAGAGTATGTTTAACATTTATCGCGCATTGAAAATCAGTAATTTGTGGTTCTAGTGAAATATTTACGAAGGCGTTTAGCAAGCTAATCAGCTGAATAAATATAAAGCTAGGTTCATAAAGTATTGGTTTTCAAAAGTTAGAAATTTAGACATACTCTAAAGACATATCTTGAAAAAGAATACATGCATATCTAGCATACCAAATAATAGGATATGAAATCAGAGATTTTTTTAATCATTTCTTACAGATCTCTTAGGATAATCCGGCAATAAAAAATTTATGCTTTTAGAGTGTTAAAAGCATTGGCTATTGCCGGGGTTGACTAAATGGGGGGGTGACAAAAGTCACCAAAATGAATATTTGCAAATGCTTATCAATGGCCATAAATTTATACCAATCATATAGATGACCTAAGCTCTACTTTAGGTTTTTATGGCTACTAGAGTTGCATAAAAACCTAAAGTTGAGTTAAGAGAGTTGAAAGTTTGCATCCCTTAAATTCAACTAATTTTCATTCATAATCTTTTCTATTCAGGTTTTAAGTCAAGTACACTAATTGTTGTAGTTGTTTAAAGTTTTCTACCCTTAATAAAGCATAAAGAATATAAATGAAAATTAGTTGAATTTAAGGGATGCAAACTTTCAACTCTCTTAACTCA
>JBCBCD010000583.1:0-5003 GCA_038530915.1 Bacteroidota bacterium | reverse complement strand
ATGTGTGCCGATAGGTACACTATATATTGCGTACCTATCGGCACGCTTATGAGATGGTTTACATACGAACTAACCATATTTCGCCTTTACAGGGCTGCAATATTTGATCATCATACATTTTACTACACTACCCATTTTCTTAACTTCAAATTTAAAAAAATGTCCAAGCCAGTAATCAGTTTAGAGCGTTTGAATAATTTAATTTTACTTGTAGCAGTAGGAAGTATCTTAGTATGGGGCTACTTAAGATTTATTGCTAAGGCTCCGGATGCCAGTGATTTTTGGTTGGGAGTAGCAGGAGGAGCAGCATTAGGATGGGTAATAGTAAAAGTGTTCTTTAAGAAGAAAATCATAAAACAAAAATAAGCTGCAGGCATAGCCCACAGCTTATTTTTTATTTTAACCATTCATAGAAGTTAAGAATTCATCGTTGCTTGTAGTTTGCAACATGTGCTTGCGCAAGAATTCCATCGCTTCATCAGGTTTCATATCTGCAAGATGATTTCTTAAGATAAACATACGTTGTAAAGTATCTTTATCCAATAATAAATCATCACGTCTTGTACTAGATTTCGTAAGGTCAATGGCAGGATACATACGCTTGTTGGCCAAAGAACGATCCAATTGGAGCTCCATATTACCGGTACCTTTGAACTCTTCAAAGATAACTCCATCCATCTTAGATCCAGTATCGATCAAAGCTGTAGCCAATATAGTCAATGAACCACCACCTTCTATATTACGAGCTGCACCAAAGAACTTCTTAGGTTTGTGCAATGCATTTGCTTCAACACCACCCGAAAGAACTTTACCACTCGCAGGAGCAACGGTATTGTAAGCTCTGGCAAGACGTGTGATTGAATCCAAAAGGATACACACATCGTGACCACTTTCAACCAAGCGCTTCGCTTTTTCAAGAACAATTCCTGCTACTCTAACATGATTGTCTGCTGGTTCATCAAAAGTAGATGCTACTACTTCTGCATTCACAGAACGCTTCATATCTGTTACCTCCTCAGGACGCTCATCGATCAAAAGAACGATTAAGTAACATTCTGGGTGGTTTTTAGCTATTGCATTGGCAACATCTTTCAATAAGAAAGTTTTACCAGTTTTAGGCTGTGCTACAATCAGACCACGTTGTCCCTTTCCGATAGGAGTAAATAGGTCAATCATACGATTGCCATAATCACGCCCGGTAGGAGAAGAGTTCAACCTGAATTTCTCGGTTGGGAATAGAGGAGTCAAATAATCAAATGGAACACGTTCTCTAATGTCTTGAGGGTCGCGACCATTGATTTTAGATACTCTAAGAAGAGCAAAATATTTCTCACCTTCTTTCGGTGGCCTAATGGCTCCTCTTACTGTATCACCCGTACGTAAACCAAATAATTTGATTTGGGAAGGAGATACGTAAATATCATCAGGAGAAGTTAGGTAGTTGTAATCAGAAGATCTGAGGAAACCATACCCATCTGGCATCATCTCTAAAATACCTTCACCTTCTATGATACCATCTAATTCAATATCAAATCTGGGTTTCTCTTCTACCGGCTCAGCTTGATTATTGTCTTCATTTTGAGCGGGTCTGGATTTTTGCTTTGATTCCGGGAAGTTCTCTTTTTGATTAGAATCAAAGCGATCCGAGTCATTTTTCACTTTACGACGTGTACGTTTTTTTCGGTCATCTACACGAGAATTATCTTTTTCATTGTTGTTCTCGCTGGTAGGTTCTTGTTTAGCTCTCGTTTTACGAGAGTTATTTTTAGGAGCCTCTTTTTGAGGGGCTTCCTGAGTAACTTCAGCAACGGCTTCTTTTTCAGGTTCTGCTTCTGAAGTTTCCTCATTTTGTTCGCCTGCAACTGCTTGATGAT
Organism: Bacteroidota bacterium; assembly: GCA_038530915.1. Lineage (GTDB taxonomy): Bacteria > Bacteroidota > Bacteroidia > Chitinophagales > Saprospiraceae > JANQPA01. The sequence goes on along the minus strand of JBCBCD010000583.1, from coordinate 3,129 downwards.
CCAGGATTTTGTAGATAAGCTCCTGTTTATTTAATCTTTTGTAGTTAGAAAGGCCTAGTTGCTCAGCAAGTTCACGTAGTTCAGGAACGAGCATATCGTTCAATTGAAGAATATCGAACATAATTACAAGGAGTTGTTAAATTTTGGTGGTAAGTGCTTACTATCAAGCACTTAATCTTTAATGAATTGAATGTTAATATAAAAAAAACAATTGTTGAGGAATTACGTAAGAAAAAGGTTTTCAATAAAACCTGTTAGTACTATAAATCCAACTTAAAAAGTAATCACCTTATTGTATAAATTGGAAAAGCATTACAGGGAAAACGATTTATTAATCGTCGTGTATTGGAGTGCCTTATCACGTTTGCTACCGCAAAAATACACTATATTTTCAATATTCAAATAGTATATTTGCGAAAAAGTTTGTTTTAGGGGCATTTTTAATATACTCTTAAGCCAAATTTCTAAACATTAACGAATTTTTACTCAAATTTATTTCCTCTAATTATGTTGGAACTCAACTTTATCCGCAACAACAAAGAACGTCTGTTGGAAGGTCTTAAGACTCGCAATGCGTACGAAGAAGGAGCCGAGTTGGTAGAAAAGGTTATTGCTTTTGATGACGAGCGTAAAAAGCTCCAAACGCAGCTCGATCAGTCTCTGTCTGAACGAAACCGACTTTCTAAGGAAATTGGTATGCTTTACAAACAAGGGAAGCGTGAAGAAGCAGATCAACTCAAACAAGAAGTAAGCAATTTAAAGTCGGATTACGAGTCGGTAGAGGAAAAATTAAAAGAGGTAAGCCAACAGGTAGCTGACATTTTATTGAAATTGCCCAATGTACCTCATCCTAGTGTACCTTCAGGAAATACTGATGAAGACAATGAAGTATTTCAGGCTTATGAAGGTGAACTACCCGTTCTTCCTGATGATGCCTTACCACATTGGGAACTGGCTGAAAAGTACAACCTATTCGACTTAAAACTAGGAACTAAAATTACAGGTTCTGGTTTCCCATTGTACCGCGGCAAAGGAGCACGCCTAGAAAGAGCTTTGATCAATTTCTTTTTAGATGAAGCTCATAAGGCGGGTTATGAAGAAATCATGCCTCCTTTAATGGTAAATGAAGATACTGCCAGAGCAACCGGACAGCTTCCTGATAAGGAAGGTCAAATGTATTATATCGAAAAGGATGATTTGTATATGATACCAACTGCTGAGGTACCACTTACGAATATTTATAGGGATGTTATCCTGGATGAAAAAGATTTTCCGATTAAGCTTACTGGCTTTACCCCTTGTTTTAGAAGAGAGGCTGGTTCTTATGGTGCACATGTAAGAGGATTAAATCGTGTACACCAGTTCAATAAAGTAGAAATTGTACAAATACAGCATCCTGAAAAATCTTATGACACCTTGCAGGAAATGTTGAAACATGTTGCTAATCTATTGGATAAACTTGAATTGCCTTATCGCATCTTGAGGCTATGTGGTGGAGATCTTGGTTTTACTTCAGCCCTCACTTTTGATTTTGAGGTGTATTCTGCTGCACAGAAGAGGTGGTTAGAAGTAAGTTCAGTTTCTAACTTTGAAACCTATCAAAGTAATCGCTTGAAATTGAGATTTAGAAGCCCGGAATCTAAGAAAACGCAATTGGCACATACATTAAATGGTAGTGCTTTGGCACTGGCAAGAATAGTAGCTTCATTATTGGAAAATCATCAAACAGCTGATGGGATTGTTTTGCCTGCTGCAATTAGAGATTATGCCGGCTTTGAGAAAATCGACTAAAATACGGTCTGCTTCGACTGCTTTTAAGGTAATTTGATGATCTCGTACGTTATTAATACTGTTTAGAAGGTTAGACGCTAACCTTCTAAACTCTATAAGATTTTTTAAAGAAAAATAATCGAAAAGTTAATGGGCTATTTTATTATTACAATCATTTTTGCGGGTATTGGTATGTTTGTCAGCAATAGGCTGAGGAGCAAGTTTAGTTATTACCGTCAATTTACTTTGGGGAATGGCATGAGTGGTCGTGAGGTAGCAGAACGCATGTTGCGTCACTATGGTATTTATGATGTTAATATTGTAGAAGGAAGAGGTACTTTAACCGATCATTATAATCCATTGACGAAGACAGTGAGTTTGAGTCCGGATGTATATCACGGTAGGCATGTATCAGCTGCTGCTGTAGCTGCTCATGAATGTGGGCATGCCGTACAACATGCTACTGCATATCCATGGCTAAAATTCAGATCTGCGATAGTACCTATTGTAAATATTGCTTCCACTGCACAACAATATTTAATTATGGGTAGTATGTTATTTTATGGCTTGGCCAACAATTCTACCTTCTTATTCATAGCCGTTATTGTATTCGGTGTTACGGCACTTTTTAGTTTGGTAACCTTACCGGTCGAGTTTGATGCGAGTAATCGGGCTTTGGCCTGGTTAAATGATTCAGGAGTGGCCCGAGGAGCAGAATATGATGGCGCTAAAGATGCACTTTGGTGGGCAGCAATGACCTATGTAGCGGCTGCTTTAAATGCACTGGCATTACTACTTTATTTCCTATTGCGTTTTTTGGCCGCCTCTAGTGATGATTAAGTTTTTTGTTATTTTTACAAATCAGTAATGCAACATTCTTTTGGCAAATCCATTAGACTTTATTTTAAAATAGTTTTATTAGAACAAAAAGACGCTTTTGAGCAATACAAAATTATTTAGAATAGAGTCTACTTCCTTTTTGGATTTGCCAAAGAAATATAAAAACATGAATCATGACACAAGAAGAAGTTAATCAGATGTTTTCTAAGGCTAAGGATATGATGCAAAAAGCTTTAGATCACCTTTCAAAAGAATTATCTCAAGTAAGAACAGGAAAAGCTTCACCAGCACTAGTAGGTGGCATTTCTGTAGAGTATTATGGTACGCCTACTCCACTTAATCAGGTGGCGAATGTAAGTACTTCTGATTCTCGTACTTTAGTTATTCAACCATGGGAAAAAACAATGATTGCTCCTATTGAAAAAGCAATTATGGAAGCAAATATTGGCCTGACTCCTCAAAATGATGGAGAAGTGGTTCGTTTGAGTATTCCACCATTAACAGAAGAGCGTCGTAAAG
>JBCBCD010000582.1:0-5004 GCA_038530915.1 Bacteroidota bacterium | reverse complement strand
TTGGTGAGCTGGAAGGTTATATTTATGCTCGTGATGAAGAAACCCCCTATATATCAATCTTGGGGCCCAATGACTTACCTTTAGATATAAAAGAAAATAGTCTAATTACAGAAATTGGCACTTTTGTAAAGAAGTAAATAAGCCAATGGTAGAAAAGTTAAAGAAAACAGGATATGGAAACTGAAAGTTAGTATCAATTTTGCCCTCATTTGTTAAGAAACAGGGAGTGGATACATCATTTGGGTAGAAAGCAAAAAAGTAAAAGGACCTTTTTCATAATTGGATTATTAGCTTTAATTTCTGTACACTCTATTTAACAGCACTATAGCCGTATAGATCATTTAAGCTCATAGCTCATAGCTCATAGCTCATGAAAGATAAGCAATGAACAATGAACAATGAAAGATGAAAAATATTCAACAAGGATGTAACCTTTCTTAATTAACTGCGACTATCCCAATGTAAATGTATTACAGCATCCAAAACACAACCGATTATGGTCAAGCAGAAACAAACCGCTTTTTGGAAAGCTTATCAAGCCCATCACGATGCCTTCGTTCGATATTGTTCGGCTTTGGCTTATGGTCTGATGGATACGGAAGACCTGGTTCAGGATACCTTGCTGGCTACTTATGAAAATTTTGAAGGGATACGTCGAAAAGATCAGTTGCTTCATTATATGATTAGAACGGCTCGTAATAAGGCCATTTCTAAAAGGCGTAAGTCCAGGTTTAAGGTTGAATTAGCTGAAAAGCATGCCGAGAGATTGGTAGCGAATGGTGTACCGGCTGAGTCACTTGTTGATATTCAACTCATGTATCAGGCTATGAATAAGCTCTCTGAAAAAGACAGAAGTATGCTTATTATGTTTGAAATCAGTGGTTTTAGCATTAAAGAAATTGCTAAAATTAACAATTGCAGTGAGGGCTCTGTCAAAACACGTCTAAGTAGAGCAAGGGTTAAATTGCGTAAACTCATGCAAGATGAGAAAGAACCGACTGTAGCTATTCTTCCACTATTATTGAATGGATATGCCATGGAAAAAGAAAATGGGATTGATCAGCTATTTGATCATTTAAGACAAGTACCACCTGAGATTAGCGAGCAACAAATTCAAAACTTTATTAATGGGATCCCCACATTGCCTCCAGCTTCTTCACCTGGTTGGCTTTCAAAAATAAATGGATTTTCTATGAACTCAATATTAATAACAACTATAACAACCAATATCATCTTTTTTTCAGCTTCAGAAAAAAACATCACTCAATCCGTACCTCAAATTTCTGCCTTACCCATAAGCATTGAAGACATACAGGAAGATACTGAAGAAAAGGAAGACAAGACTAGTGAATTAGCAGTGCTAGAACCGGTTAAGGTAATACAACCAGCAACTGAAAAACCTAAAACAGAATCTTTTCTTTTTGAAGAAATAAATGATTTTCCGGAACCACTGGAAACAGAATTGCCTGCTGTAGAAGATACTTGGAAAGAAGAGACTTTCAAAACAGAGCAAATGGAAATGATTTCCACCTCAACTGCAGCTAAAACGGACTTTTCTCCACAAACACTATATGCACACGAGTTTTACAACAAGAAGAAAGTAGATGAAGCTGCATTTAATGCAAGCTTAAAAAAGTACATAAACAAGGGAAGAAAGAACAAAAAGAATAAAGGGGATAAGGACAATACGCCTATCCCACTTTTTGAAGAAGACTTCATTGCTAATTGTGATGCTCCGGTTAAGGTAGAAGGAGATGTCAAAGGCTTAAGAAACAGACTCTTATCACAATTGCGTGCAGACCAATTGATTGAAGAAAATCCTGAAGTAGTACGCATCTCATTTGAAGGCAAGCAATTGATCGTCAATAGAAAATTGATCCCAAAGAACCTTCAGCGCAAGTATAGCAAAATGCTTTCCAGTTATAATATCTGGCCTTGCGACATTAGAATGGTAGAGATTACAGACGATTATATAGCTATCGGGGATTTGACCAATGAAGGATTTAAGGGAAGAGTGAATGGTAGCATTAATTTGGATAGAATTAATAATACACCGAAGTCCTTATTGAGAAGAGCTTCCAAAGGAAAGGTAAATAGTGGTGTTGGACAAATGAAATTAATTGATTCTAAACTCAAAGAAGAAAAAAGACCCATTTCTGATTTTAATTCCATACAGATTAGTGGCTTAGCAGTTGTTTATTTGGAACAGGGAGAAACGGATGGAATCAAAATCGAAGCATCCGGGATTCCAATAGAGCAAATTACGACTGAAGTCAATTTGGGAATCTTATATGTCAGTACCATCGGGGATCACAATGGTGAGAAAATAAAGATTACTGTAAGTACGCCTTCTATCCGAGAAATAAAAGTCGGGGGCGCTGCAGAATTATATATTCAAGATCCGATCAACGTACAAGATTTAGAAGTTTCAGTCCTGGATGTTGGTGCTGCATGGATCAATGTCAATGCTCAAAAGATACTTATGAAAATGCAAGGTGGAGACCTTTCCATTTCAGGTACAGCTACGTCAAAGGAATCAGAATGGATTGGAAATGACGCACATAGAGGCACTTTGAGAGATTGGGATTTGAGAGTCAAGAATTAGTCATTTTGTGATCTTGTAATTCAATTCTGCTAACTTGTTTAGAATTCTAAACAAGTTAGCAGAATAACTCCGCGAAACTCTGCGCAACACTGCGGTTCAAAAAAATTGGTCAGATATCTTGTATTGATAAGCAAGAAAATCGAACTTAAAATAAAGATCAAAAGATCAAAAGATCAAAAGATCAAAAGATCAACTATTCCATATTACTCCAATACCCCTTAACACTCTCAATCGCCTCTTTGATAACCCTCGGCTGACTCCAAATTATAAAATGATTGTCATTCTCATCGACCATACTTTTCATCATCACACTATTGCGCATCTTTTTTTCTCCGAAATCAACATTTCCCACAGGGACTAACGTATCTTTTCCACCGTGTACAAAAACGACCGGACATTTAACCATATCCCACATAGGCATAATACCTTCTAATTCTTGCTTTAAAGGCATTAGTTCTTGGTTAGAAACTTTGATAGAGGGAGGTAGTATAATCCTTACTAAGGGAAAGTCCATGATTTTGCGATACCAAATAGAAGGTTCTAATTCAGGATCCAATGGTGCACCAATCAATATGATGCCACTTACCAAATCCGGATAGTCCATAGCCATTCGAGCCAAGACAGAACAACCATAGGAGTGTCCCACCAAGATATGTCTTCGGGCAGGAAACTGCTTAATCAATTTTTTGATGACAGCTCCATGCTTATACAAGGTTTTTTCAGATTTCCCATATTGAGAATTACCCAACCCAAGCCTGTCTACACTAATCAAAGCATTGTTATTCAACAAACTGCTATCTCCCATATAAGTCAAGAAATTGTCCAAAGAACCCGGAGAACCATGTACAAAAGTGATTAGATCAATGGAATCGTTGGGTTGGCCTGTCATGAGATAACACATTTCTCCTTCTTCACTTTCAAAAAGATTGATGGCTATGTCCTCTACACCTTTTTCTTTTAAGTATTCAATAATTTCATCATCCGTTTTACGAAATTTAGCCCAACCCATATATCGGGCCAGAAGAATCATAAATACAATGAAGACAAGAGAAAATAGGAGCATTTTCCAGAGAATTGAAAATAGGCGTTTAAGGAACTTCATGGTTAATTGTTCGGTTTCTTTGATCAATACTTAACAAATAAAAAAATGGAGAGTTGTTTATGCAAAAAGTATATTGTATGATATTTTTTCCAAAACACAAATCAACCAATGAAGACGAACTTAGAAATTAGATTAATTAAAGAAGAAGACCCTGCAATCATCGATTTAGCATTTGCAAGAGAAAATCGTTCAAAATCGATAGATCAATATACCTATTATTATGAACTACAAAAAGAAGGTAAAAGAGATGTCATCATAGCTGAAAAAAATGGAGACTTTGCTGGTTATCTTACCGTCAAATGGGAGGCCAACTATTTGCCCTTTCGAGAAAAAGGCATTCCTGAAATTGTGGACTTCAATGTTTTGAATAAATTTCAACGACAAGGAATAGGCAATGCCCTAATGGAAGAAGCAGAAAAGCGGATCAGGAAAGTTTCTAAGTTTGCAGGTATTGGATTTGGTGTGTATAAAGACTATGGTGCTGCACAACGATTGTATGTCAAAAGAGGATATATACCGGATGGAATGGGAATGGTAAAGGATTCTGCGCCGATACCTCCGGGTACCATGGTAAGAGTGGACGATGATTTGGTGATTTGTTTGACTAAGGAGTTATAAAAAAATACGGTAACAAAATTTCTCATACCTGATGAGTTTCCTTAAAAGTTATTTAAAAAAAGAAGAGGATCTACCGGATTTAATACAAAACTTTTGGCAATGGTTTACTAAACATGAACAACAGTTTTTCAAGATCATAAAGGAAGGAACTGAAATTCATGAAAAGTTCTTTTCTAAATTAGGCCCAAGGTTGAAGCATATTGATGAAGGAATTTTTTATTTGGTTGGCTTGCATGATAAATATACAGCTGAATTGATTTTTACTGCTGAAGGAGATGTTGAAAAAGTTTTTTTTGTTGAAGAACTAGTCAGTAAGGCTCCAGTCTTAAACGGATGGAGGTTTACTGCTCTTAAGCCCAAAACTAGACATACACGAGTTGCAACTTCCCATTATGAGTTTACGAATGACAATATTGATTTCTATGATAAATTTGAGGAAGCTTATCCAGATGAAATCAATATTGTTTTGACTCATACAAAACTGAATGAAACGAATGAGGAAACGCTTTCAACTGGTATCTATCTGTTTTTAGATAATCTTTTAGGTGAGTTAGAACTAATATCTTTAATAGATGATGTTCAATTTATTACAAAAGAGCGGGGAGAAAAAAAATGGATTCCAATTACTAAACTAAACGATTATTTAACTTGGCGACAAAAGGAATTTGTTGAAAAATAT
>JBCBCD010000581.1:0-5015 GCA_038530915.1 Bacteroidota bacterium | reverse complement strand
CCCCGTTTACTAAGCGCCAAATGGCTTGTGGATTACTATTTTGAAGTGGTCTTGGCAATAAACTATCTGGAAATCCTTGATAGCAAACAGGTCTAGCAAATCGTTTAATGGCATTAGTTCCTACGGATGTGGTTTGTGATGCAGTAGTAGCTGGAAACGGACCTCCATGAACCATAGAAAAAATTGCCTCCTCCGGCTTCTTTAGCCTCTTCCATTCTAGCCTCTCGACTTTTATAATAAGTAACCCCACTTGCCCAAATTTCTTGAGTACCAATAGGTGGTAAAGTGCTTTTATCATCTATTTTTTCAAACTTTTGGCTAATCGTTGGAATTGATTTTTTAATAAAATCATATAGGTTTGGGGTGTTTATCAGGGTATCCCATGTTTGTGATAATTTATAATAAAAGTCATTCTGTTCTATGAAAATTCCTTCCTTCGTTTTATATAGTTTCATTTGTTTAATAATTCATTACTGCTTTGTAAATCGTACTGTGCGAATGTATTTATCTTGAATGGTTGAAAGTATATAATACCCCATTTTCAATTTTTCAATATTGATAGCTTTCCCATCAGAAATTTCGCCTTCCAGCATTTTTTTGCCATTTAGATTGTAAATACTATAAATTGTATTTGCTCCAATACCTTTAAGAAACAATTCTTCCCTAACCGGATTCGGATAAACTGTTAATCTGGGTAATTGAGTGGAGGTTTCTAGAGTTGATGTTGCTAAATCAATTTTGGTTAAAGTTATTTTATCGATGCAATGAAAACTTGATCGAGCAGCAAGCGTAAATGTGTAAGTACCTACAGTATCGAAAACAACATAAACTTTATAAAAGCTACCATCGTAAGTGTGAGCATTGTCAACAAATCGCCTCAAACCACCGCCAAATACCTTGAAAAACCCCTCAGTGTTGAAACCTCCTTCAACACATTCTTGGTTTGGGTTAGAAAAGCATCCAGGTGGAGGATAAGCTATATCGTCATTTTCTTGAGCGTAAAAATCATCACCGTCAATTTTTATCCAGGAATCGTTATGCTCGGTAAAGCTATTGCCTTTTCCAATTGCTACACTCCAACCAAATAAGTAGGTACCAGGGGTAGTAATTTCTAAAGTTATCGGAATAACTCCATTTGTCGGGTCACCAAAAAAGTCTGCTCCTGTCCAAAAAATATATTTACCTTCAGAAGCACCACCAATTGAATCTCCGATAACCCAGTTCTCGTTAAGTGTTAAGTCTTCAGCCTCAATAGTTATTACTCCATCTTCCTCCATGTAAGTTTGGGAGTTAAGATTCAACTGGAATATTGTCAATAAAGTAATTGTTAAGTATAAACTACGTTTCATTTTTTAAAAATTTGTGACTAGGTTGATGATGAGAGTACAGTGTTATTTACATGATATTGCGTACAGGAAACTCATCTCAAACATGGTCTGTTTCACATAATTGATCGTTGAAAACTCTTTCATTTCTTAGTAAATGGCATCTTGCAGAAGTAATGATCTCCATGTAGAGAAAGGATATAATATCCTCTCCTCAATTTTTCAATATTGATCGTTTCCCCATCTGAGATTTTTCCAGCTAAAATATTTTTGCCATTTAAACTGTAGATACTAAAAATGTATTCGGCCTAATTCCTTTAATATGTAATTCTGTGCTCACCGGGTTTAGATAAATGGATACATCATTTTTTTTGCTCTGAAATATTAGTTAGCATATTATTCATTAGCAATATCACGGAGCCAAAAGAACGTATTTCAATCGTAGCACCTTTTTCGCAGAAAATTCCGTTGGGAGTTTCATAATTCTTGTCGGCAGTAATTGTCTTCTTGTTATCACTTGTATTGTATTCAAAACGAATGTGCTCATCCACATCAAACGATTCGTATTCAACCGGAGGCAAGGTTGAATTCCTATCAAAAAAATGGGTATCACCAATAGCGAAATAAAGATCAAACATCTCATTTGTGCTCTTATTTTTATTTTTTATCCCTTTCTCCTAGTTTCAGTAATTTGACACCTAATCATTTGTACGTATAAACCGACAAGTTCAGGGTGACAAGAAGCCAAGAATCCATTACTATTTTTTATGTTTCAATGTTCTATTTGCATAAACAGCTATAACTACAAAACACAATAATGGCAAGACAAACGAGGCGTTAACAGCTGGTAACCAAAGGACTGTACCCAAATCGATAATTGTTCCCTGTAGTGGTGGCATTAGTGCTCCTCCTACAATGGCCATTACTAATCCAGCTGCACCAATGGTAGCATCATCTCCCAATCCTTGTAATGAGATCCCATATATAGTCGGAAACATCAGAGACATAAAGATTGAAGTTGCCACCAAGCAATAAAGACCTAACATACCTTCAATAAATATAGTCCCCGTAATAGTGGTCATTGCAGCAATAGCGAAGATCAATAGCAGCTTCCTTGAATTGATATATTTCATCAAGGCGGTACATATGAAACGCCCGGTGACGAAGAGGAGCATGGCCACAATGTTGTAGTTCTGTGCTGTTGCTTTGTCGATACCTAAATTCTCTGCATACTGAATAATGAAAGTCCAACACATGATCTGAGCTCCTACATAAAACATCTGTGCAATAACTCCCTCTCTAAACTTTGGATTTGATAGCAGTCTTCTAAATGTGTCCTTGAAGTGAATTTCGTGATCTGCATTCTTGCGCTCTGGCATTTTCGAAACCAAAATGATTGCAAACATTAGCAAGACTACAAATCCAAGAATAATATAGGGGTAACTAATTACTTGCAAGTCGTGCGTTCTAACTACTGCTTTTTCTGCTGCATTCATTGCTTCAAAAATCACATTACCAGCTGCATCTCTTTTGTCAGAATCTAGCGATGACAATATCACTTTAGAAGCCACAAACATTCCCAATAAAGACCCTAATGGATTGAAGGACTGAGCAAGGTTCAACCTTCTAGTTGCTGTCTCCTCATCTCCCATTGATAGAATGTAAGGGTTGGCGGTAGTCTCCAAGAATGCCAAACCAAAGGTCAAGATATACAAGGATCCTAAAAAGAATCCAAACATCTCAAATTTTGCTGCAGGATAAAATAGAAGTGCACCGACAGCATACAATAACAAACCTAACAATATGCCTGCCTTATAAGAGTACTTCTTCACAAATAGGGCAGCTGGTATAGCCATTGTCCCATAACCCCCATAAAATGCCAGCTGAATCAAAGACGCTTTGGCATTAGATATCTCCATGACGGTTTTGAACGCTGCTACCATTGGATTTGTGATGTCATTGGCAAATCCCCATAGCGCAAATAGACTGGTGATCATAATAAATGGCACCAATAACTCTTTCGATATTACTTCTTTTTTCTTACCCACTATTTTTTGTTTTTATAGGGCGAAGTTCCTGTTGGCCTTCGATTTCCTATATGCTGTATGTATTTTTCAATTCAGTGAATTACTTATTTTTTCCATACTTGACTTTTAGCTGTTATCTCTACATCCCATGCTTGTGGAGCGTTAGGTCGATAAATAGGATCTTGATCTCTTTCAGGAAAGTCTTTAATGACATTTTCCAATTTGCTATAGTTATCTCTTCTAGAGGCAGTATTTAAGCTATCCAATAGGTTATTTAATTCTAAAGGATCTTCCCATAAATCGATAAATTTTTCAGGTTTACGCTGACTGTTGATGTAAAGCTTGTAACGTTCATTCCTAATTACTCGATCCCTGAATACATATTGATTTTCAACCCCTTTATCAGTAAGTCGAGCATGGTTACCACCGCCCATTCCTAAAATCCACTCTCGCTTTGATTTTTTAGATTTTCCCATTAAAACATCCTTGAAGGATTTGCCATCAATGACATGGCCTTCTTCCAAGTTTTGAAAGGTATATCCGGCTATATCCAGGAAAGTTGGAAATAGATCCGTAAAATCAATTAATGCATCCGATGTTTGATTGGATTCGATTTGATCTGGCCAGCTTACAATAAAAGGAGCGCAAATTCCAGGCTCAGTAGTTTTTGATTTTCCTCCTTTTACCTTTCTTCCCTGATAGGTTCCTGTTATTTTACCAGCGGTGCCATTATCAGTGGTCCACACAATTAAGGTATTATCTCTTATTTTGGTTTCCTCCAAGCTCTCTACAATCTCCCCTAAAATTTTATCCGTATATCTAACCATAGCCTTATGTTTCCCCAGATCGGTATCTGCTTGTTCATCAGGTGTATCCACCAATGGCACATGTGGAAGCACCATAGGGTAATAGATAAACATAGGCTCCTCTTTATTCCTTTTGATGAAATCAATAATAAAATCCTTTAAAACATCTGGTCCAAAATCATTAGGATAAGTTTTACTGCCATCCTGAGTAAAGATATAGGGGTTTTGATATCTTTCAGCACTCTCAGGAATTCCGGTCTCATAACCAGTCCACATACAAAATTCGTCAAACCCAACTTTTCGGACTGCATCTTTTTCAACTCTAAAATCATCAATTTGCCATTTTCCGGCAATACAGGTTTTATATCCAGCCGCTTTGATTTTCAATGAGAGATTTGGATAGGTTCTTTCATCAAAATGAGCCCCTCCACCCCATCGAGGAACATCCCAATGATTGACCCAGCCATGTCTAAAAGGATATTGCCCAGTTAGTAGCGTCAGTCGACTAGGAGTACATTGTGGCATTGAGTATACATTATTGAAAAGCATTCCGCTTTTGGCAAGTGCATCGATATTTGGAGTAGAGATATCACTTGCTCCATAGGCACTGATCCATTCTTTTCCTAAGTCATCCACTAGGATAAATAGGATATTGGGACGAGAATTTGCAATTTCACCCTTCTGGGATTCATTATTACATGCTGATAATAAAGCAAGTAATGAGATTATTGTTAGAAGAGATTTCAATTGCATATTACTAGTACTATTTGATTAATACACCGTAATCTAAATTTCAATGATCTTAAATACCGTGTAACATAAATTTCTCAACATTTTGAATTCATCTTTTTAACCTA
>JBCBCD010000580.1:0-5015 GCA_038530915.1 Bacteroidota bacterium | reverse complement strand
GCCTGTAGTTATACTTTCCGAGGTATGGATCCAATTTATAATCAATACAGAAGAGATCTGAAAGAGGAGCAATTGTTTACTTACACAGATGATCGCTTGAGGGTCTATATGAAAGACAAGGAATACCTCAAATGCAATGCTTTCATGACTTCAGTTGGTGGATATCGCTTCTTATCACTTCGCTTTTCTTTTGCTTACCCGAATGCCAGGGAAGCTTATGGCTTCATTGAAAAAGGAAGCGTTTTGATACTCAAGCTTTTAAATGGTGGTTTCATCAAGTTGCAATCTGGTAAAATGGCCAAAGGCAAATACGACACCCAAAAGGAACTGCTTACCTATGAAGTCAATTACGAGATAGGCAGCAATGTGATCAACAGCCTTAAAAATCATGAAATAGACAGAATCATCGTATCTTGGAGCAGTGGTTATGAAGAATACGAAGTATACAACTTGGATTTCTTCGCCAACCAATTGAATTGCCTGGATCGATAATTATTTCTATGAAAAAAGTACTGGATATTTTTAATTACATAAGTTACCTGGCTTATCCTTTAATGGCTTTGAGCATCTTTTTAATTTATATGCCTTTCTTTTCTGAAGTAGAGCAACCCCTAACCTATCAATCTCAAGGCTTATTAGTGATGGGTTTTGCACTTGCTTTGGTCTCCTTAAAACAACAAAAAGAATCAAGTAAGTTAAACCTTTTCGTTGCCAAGAAACCTATTATCCTTAGATCTTACGTGTTGATCCTCGGCTTTATCATGATAGCGGGTTCTTTATTTGGCATGTACACTTATTTTAATGCAGAAAAAGCCATACTCAGAGAAATGGCCTTAGGAATTTTTTCCCTTTCACTAGGTGGTTTTGGGGTGCTAAAAGGGGTTATAGAAGGTGTAAAAAAAGCAGAGGCTCAACTTTCAGGCGACTCTTAATGTCTATAGCCTTTCCAGGTACCTCCATATTTGTAATAACTCCCTTGTTTATGCTTTAAGCAACATTTTTCACAGACGAATATCCAGGCCTTTCCTTTTTGGATTTGTACCCTGAATAATGTTGTATGTTCTTCTTTACAAGTATGGCATGTTTTGGTTTTCATAATTTAATAGTTGTTGGTTGTTGGTTGTTGGTTGTTGGTAATGTATGCCAGTAAAGGCAAAGTGGAATTTATTCCACGATAAAAAACTAACAACCAAGAACTAACAACCATCTTATGAGAATGGTTATATTTGCAGCCTAAATTTTAAGTGATGAATACGAAAGAGCAAGAACTTCAGGCAGTAAGAATGTTGGGATTGAAATTGCCTACTGATCCCAGATGGGTCAATCTCGCGGAAATGGATTTAGAAGAAATACTTACCGATCATGCCTATTGTGAGCAAAAAGCAGCTACTTCCTGCATATCCTTGATACAACAGTTTCCGGAGAAGATAGATATGGTCAAAGAATTGGCTCCTATTGTGACTGAAGAATGGGGTCATTTCAGAATGGTCTTGAGAGAATTAGAGAAACGTGAGCTTTCTCTCGGTAAGCAACGAAAAGACGAGTATGTCAATAAATTATTGGCTTTTCAACGCAAAGGAGGTTCCAGAGAGGAAAGGTTGTTAGAAAAACTTCTAGTATGCGCCTTGATAGAAGCCAGAAGTTGTGAGCGTTTCAGATTATTGTCTCTCCATATCAATGACGATGACTTAAAAGAGTTTTACCACAAATTCATGGTAGCTGAAGCAGGTCACTATGTGTTATTCATTGAATTGGCAAAGCGATACATGGGTGAAGAAGTTGTAAAAAAACGCTGGCAGGAATACCTGGAAAGAGAGGCAGAAATTATGACAGAATTGGAGTTGAGAGGCGATAGAATGCATTGATACCTTAGCATATGTCCATTAAAGCACACAAAATTCCCGTACAAAGAACAGCTCATTTTTATACTATAGGTGAACCTTCGCCTGAGGTAGAATACCTTTGGATCGTTTGTCATGGCTATGGCCAGTTGGCCAAAAATTTCATTAGGAAGTTTGATGTATTGGCGTCTCCCAATACACTCATCGTGGCACCGGAAGGCTTATCCCGTTTTTATTGGGGTGGAGTAACCGGCGAAGTAGTTGCTTCCTGGATGACCAAAGAAGACCGTTTGGACGAAATCGCCGATTATGCCAATATGTTGTCCCAAATAAAAGACCAGTTGACACCACAACTATCTCCCAAGCACAAAACCATTCTTTTCGGTTTTTCGCAAGGCTGTGCCACACAAGTAAGGTGGATTATGGCTAAAAAGCCTGAATATGACGCCTTGGTGCTTTGGGCAGGAGCTTTCCCTGAAGACTTAGACTATAATGCTCCAACAGCACCGGATCTAAACCAAAAGCCCAATTGGTTTATCTATGGAGATAAAGACCAATACCTTACTCCTAAAAGGATAGCGATGCACGAAGAATTGATTAAATCTTTTAAGTTGAAATTAGAGGTCATTCAATTTGAAGGTACTCATCGGGTAGATAGAACTGTCTTGAAAGAACTCTCTAACCAAATCTATCCCTTCATTTAATTCCCATTACCATCTCCCCTCTTCGTGTTCAAAACTGGAAAAGGACGGGGGGCTTCCTCAGATATCTCACTAAATACTTTCTCTATTCTTTCCAGACCATTCTTAGTAATCACAAAGCCTTCATAACTTCCATCAGGTACATTCACTAAGCCTTCGTCATACTTTCCGTTCATTGGAATCAGATGGTCAAAAACGATCATATTGTACACTTCATCAAAATTCAACCTTACTACTGCTTCAGCAGAGTATTCTAAAATCAATCTGTGTTTGTAGTTTTTTCCTAAAGTATCCAAAGGAATAATAGGAGCACCAAAAACAGGCCCCTCCTCTGTAAAGGTCAAAACATCTAATATTTTTCGCTTCCTGAATAGCTCATTTCTATCATAACCAAAAAGCAAATAATGTGGCTCCCCTTTTACATTGACCGATTTAAGGTTGTAATAAACAGAACCATACCAACGATCTGGTTTTAACATCAACTGCTCTAAGTTTCCATTAATTTCAAAAGATCGATCTTGTAATGGAAACAGTTTTAGTTTTTCATCATTCATTTGTATTGCACCATAATACCTGTATTCATTGACATCTACATACAATTGCCAGGTGAATATGCGGAAAGAATTATCCGGAGCGTTTTGAATAGAAATGCTTTGTAAGCGCTCAAAACTATAATCATAAGAAAAGTCGTGCTTCAGAGCCTTCACCAAAGTAGGAATAAACTTCCTTACTGCAGCAAAGCGATTTTCTGCTAATGAATCATTGACAATAGTAAAGGCCAATACACCTAAGGTATCTTCAATAAGCTTGATGCTATTTTTATCTTCTTCTGTTAATCTGGAATTTTCCTGAGCCTGTAAAGAAGTTATGAAAAAGAAGGAAATTAAAATCAGAAAAGCTCTCAACATCGTTATTAGTTATTTATAGGACGATAACGATTGGAAAAGTGAAAAAAGTATAAGGAGCTGGTTGTTGGTTCTTAGTTTTTTGTTTTTGCAGCAGGATAAATCCCGCTGTACCAACAGAAAAAACCAAAAACCAACAACTAAAAACTATCTATGTCTTCTAAACTTATTGTTCTTGTAATCTCTAAAGATGAACTCACCCAAGCCTTCCAAGCTACTATAGAATGCTTTGCCATTGTTGGCTTTAGTGAATTGTTCTACAAAACTTACAAGATATGGATCGCGTGCAATCATGAAAGTAGTTACAGGAATATCCAGTTTCCTGGCACGCATCGCTAAGCTCAATGTCCTGTTAACGATCTTTCTATCGAGTCCAAAGCTGTTTTTGTAATACCTTTTTCCCTTTTTGATACATGTAGGTTTACCATCGGTGATCATGAAGATTTGTTTGTTGGCATTACGTCTTCTTCTAAGCAAATCCATGGCCAATTCCAAACCAGCAACTGTATTGGTGTGGTAAGGTCCAACTTGTAAGTAAGGCAAATCTTTTATTTTGATTTCCCAGGCATCATTTCCAAAAACAATGATGTCTAGCGTATCCTTTGGGAAACGAGTAGTAATGTACTCAGATAGCGCCATAGCTACTCTTTTAGCAGGTGTAATTCTGTCTTCTCCATACAAAATCATAGAGTGAGAAATATCAATCATGAGTACAGTACTCATCTGGCTTTGATAAAGTGTCTCATGCACTTCCAGATCTTCCTGCGTTAATTTAAAGTCGTCTATACCGTGATTGATCTGAGCGTTTCTCAGTGATTCTGAAATAGCTAAGTTGTCCAGTTGGTCACCAAATTCAAAGGGCCTTAGTTCTGCCATTCTCTCATCTCCTCTTCCTCCATATTTGGTATCGTGATTACCGCGTTTATTTTTCTTAAGTTGGCCAAATACATCATCCAACGCTTTTTGTCGCAAAGCGATTTCTAGCTTTGAAGAAGGGATAAAATTAGGATTTCTGGCATCTTCCTGCTGTATGTATCCTTTATCGATTAGATCCTGGATAAAATCAGCCATGCCATAATTTTCATCCGTCAACTTATATTCCTTATCTAACTCTGTCAACCAGGATAACGCTTCACTTACATCTCCCGAAGTATACATCAACAACTCCTGAAAAAGTTCTAATAACTTTTCGAAAGTTGATCCTTCACTTTTTCCGGGAACAAAATCAGAAAATCTCCAACCTATCATATGGTATCTTTTTTCTAAAATTTAATGATGACAAACTCTTTGTCCGTTAGTAAAAATAGAACTATATATACAAAATGACAACGCCTTGAAAAAAGTTCAAGGCGTTGTCATTTATAAATTGCAATTAAAAATCTTATTTCTTAAGAACAACATTTCACCAAGTCCATATAATCTGGCCTGTCAGAAGCTATTTTGTGTATAAAACTTTCTTTAACCTCTCCATCACTAATCACAAAAACTCCCGGCATCTGGAACCCGTCGCCTAATTGATGGGTACCCACTCCATGTCCATCTAAAATACCTGCCTTAAATCCTCTGAT
>JBCBCD010000579.1:0-5016 GCA_038530915.1 Bacteroidota bacterium | reverse complement strand
GTCTTAGTGAATTCATTTTCGTTCTTACGCCAGATCTCTACAGGAATTCGCTCAATTTCCTTGGTACCATCTTCATAGGTCCATTCCAGGATAATAGGCATGACCAATCCACCTTTATTACTGAATTGTAGTTCATAGTAATGCATATCAGCGTAAGCCTTCTTCTCTTTCTTAGTCATTTTATTAGCAAATAACTCTCTTTCGAACATCTGCACAGAATCCGGTCCTTCCCATGTTCTGTTTTTCACATAGAAGTCCTGTAGTTTAGGATCCTTGTTTGTTGGGAAATCTATTCCTTCTTCTCTATTTCTTTGTCTGGAAATATCATCCTTTGGTTGAGAGATCTTTCTGGGGAAAGACTGAGCTCTTGTTTCAGGATCAGTTTCTGTGTCTACTCTATAGTAAGTAATGCTATCCAAAGAAATATCTACCGGTTCAATGCCAAAGAACCAACCACGCCAGAACCAATCCAAGTCTACCCCACTTGCATCTTCCATGGTACGGAAGAAATCTGCAGGACGAGGATGCTTAAACATCCAACGCTGAGAATACTCTCTAAATGCATAATCAAATAACTCACGCCCCATAATGGTTTCACGCAAGATATTCAAACCAACAGCTGGCTTGGTATAGGCATTAGGTCCAAATCCTACAATGTTTTCAGAATTGGTCATGATAGGTTCCAATCGATTTGGATTTTGTCCCATATAACCTGCAATTACACCAGGAGCAGCTTGATTGCCCCACCACTCATCAAATTCCATACCTGTAACAGCATCCAAGAAAGAGTTGATACCTTCATCCATCCAGGTCCACTGACGTTCGTCAGAGTTTACGATCATTGGGAAATAGTTGTGTCCTACTTCGTGGATAATTACACCAATTGCACCATTTCTTTGTCCTTCAGTGTAAGTACCATCTTCTTCTGCACGACCGTAATTGAAACAAATCATTGGATATTCCATACCATTGGAAGCTTCTACAGAGATAGCTACCGGATAAGGGTAAGGAAAAGAAAACTTAGAATAAGTCTTCAAAGTATGTGCTACTACTTTAGTAGAGAAAGTATTGTAAATTGGATACGCCTCCTTACCATAATAGCTCATACACATTACACGCTTGCCATCTTCATTGTAGTGTGGCATTGCATCCCAAACAAACTTTCTACTTGCTGTCCATGCAAAGTCACGTACATTTTGTGCTTTGTAGATCCACTTCTTACGGCCAGTACTGTTTTTCTTTTTCTCCATTGCCTTAGCTTCATCTAAGGTCACAACTTCAATAGGTTCAGTAGCTGTTTTAGCTTGCTCCCAACGCTCTAATTGCTCAGTAGTTAAAACATCATCATAATTCAAACATTCTCCGGTAGAGCCTACTACATAGTCTTCCGGTACATCCATTTGTACTACATAATCACCAAAGGTCAAAGCAAACTCACCACGTCCGGTAAATTGCTTATTTTGCCAGCCCTCTACATCATCGTATACACACATACGTGGGAACCATTGTGTAATGGTAAAGATGTAATTGCCATCATCTTCAAAATATTCATATCCACCACGGCCACCAACTTCCATACGGTTGCCAATGTTGTAATTCCAGTCAACCTGGAAAGTATAAGATTCTCCCGGCTTTAATGCCTCAGGTAGATCTACACGCATCATCGTTTGATTGATGGTATATTTCAATTCCTTACCGTTGTCATCCAATACTTGTTCGATATTACAGCCTAATCCTTCTAATCTTTCCTTCGTGTTAAATCTTTCCAAACCACCTTCGCTCATTACTTTACCCATTCTACTAGGATTAAAATAATTGTTGTCAGAGTCTGGAGAATGCTCGTTTTCATCCAACTGCAACCACAAATACTTCAATTTTGTAGGAGACTGGTTGTAATAAGTGATTTTTTCAGAGCCACTCAAATTTAGTTTTTCATCGTCTAATTTACACTTGATTTCATAATCAGCTCTTTGCTGCCAGTATTCCGGCCCGGGTGCTCCATCTGCTCCTCTGTAAGTGTTTGGAGTGGGTAGCTCTTGTCCCATTTGCTCAAATCGCTTACCATGATTGGATTGTGGCTGTGCCAAAACCATGCTGGACATGGCAAAACAAGCAATCAGCACTAGTAAAGTCTTTGTTGTCTTTAAGTACATAACCAAATGAATTGAATTTTTTATACCAAAAATAGTACAGGTTGAAATATTCTATTAAAAATTACCTCAGCTAAGCCAAGATAATCGCCAAATAACCCAAAATTAAGACAAAAATAACATCTAGAATGAAACCTAACGAATAATTGGGAAGAGATCGACTGGATTTAACTTATGTGGGATGTATTGGGAAAGTTTAAAGGCGAACTTTGTGTAGGGTGTAGGGTGTAGTGGGGTCACTACACTCTACACTCTAAACTCTACACTAATTACGGCTTTATCGTCTTTCCTTGTGCTCTCTGCATAGGATTCAGAGTAGGCTTTTGTTTATGTGCCTTGAATACCTGGAAGCGAGTAGGAACTGCTTTTTCAACCGGCCAATTGTTGTTGGAGGTATCGATATCAGGCGTTTCACCTAATGGGTCTATGATGACAGCGGTCACCTTTTGATCTTTGGCAAAAGTTTTCGTAAACTCATTCTCGTTCTTACGCCAGATTTCTACCGGTATGCGCTCGATTTCTTTGGTGCCATCTTCAAAGGTCCATTCTATGATAATAGGCATCACCAAGCCACCTTTATTGCTGAAATGCAACTCATAGTAATGTTGATCAGAATAAGCCATTTTCTCCTCCTTGGTCATCTTCTCTTTGTAGTACTCATAAGTGATCATTTGTACAGAATCTTCTCCTTCCCAGGTTCTGTTTTTCACATAAAAGTCCTGCAATTTAGGATCTTTGTTGGTAGGAAAATCAATGCCTTCTTCCCTATTTCTTTGTCTGGAAATATCATCTTTTGGCTTAGATACTTTATTTGGGAAAGACTGCTCAATAGTTTCTGGTTCATTTTCTGTATCTATTCGATAATAAGCGATACTATCTAAGGAAATGTCAACAGGCTCAATACCATAGAACCAGCCACGCCAGAACCAATCCAAATCTACGCCACTTGCATCTTCCATGGTACGGAAGAAATCTGCCGGGCGAGGATGCTTAAACGCCCAACGTTGACAATACTCTTTGAAGGCATAATCGAATAACTCACGGCCCATAATGGTTTCACGAAGAATGTTTAAACCAACAGCAGGTTTCATATAAGCATTACTACCAAATCCTATTATATTTTCAGAATTAGTCATAATGGGCTCCAATTGGTCAGGATTTTGACGCATATAGTTTACCGCCGTATAGGCAGGACCGCGACGAGAAGGATATAAGTTATCAAATTCCATTTCAGTCAAAAACTGTACAAAGGTATTGATCCCTTCATCCATCCAGGTCCACTGACGCTCATCGCTGTTGATGATCATTGGGAAGTAATTGTGACCAACTTCATGAATGATTACAGAAATTGCTGCATTTCTTGCGCCTTCTGAGTAGGTCCCATCCTCTTCTGCACGTCCGGGATTGAAGCTGATCATTGGGTATTCCATACCTTGTCTACCTTCTACAGAAATTGCCACCGGATAAGGATAGGGTAAAGAATAATCAGAATAGGTCTTCAAAGTATGTGCTACCACTTTAGTAGAAAAACGGTTATAAATTGGGTAGGCTTCCTTAGCATAATAACTCATGCACATTACTCTTTTATTATCTGCATTGTAATGTGGCATTGCATCCCAGATGAATTTTCTACTCGCAGTCCAGGCAAAATCACGTACGTTTTGTGCTTTATAAATCCACTTTTTGCGCTCTTTGCTGTTCTTTTTCTTCTCCATGGCCTTCGCCTCATCTAAAGTGACAATCTCAACAGGCTCAGTAGAAGTTTTTGATTTTTCCCAACGTTCTAGTTGAGTGGGTGTCAATACATCATCATAGTTCAAACATTCGCCAGTAGAGCCTAGCATATAATCAGCAGGTACATCCATTTGTACCACATAATCACCAAAAGTCAAAGCGAACTCGCCACGTCCTGTAAACTGTTTGTTTTGCCAGCCTTCTACATCATCGTACACACACATACGAGGGAACCACTGCGTGATGGTAAAAATGTAATTGTCATCTTTTTCAAAGTACTCATATCCACCACGACCACCATCCGGACCACTTACGCGATCAATGATGTTGTAGAACCACTTGATATTGAACGAGAATTGATCTCCTGATCTAAGTGGCTCAGGCAATTCTACACGCATCATGGTTTGATTGATGGCATATTTCAACTCATTGCCATTATCATCTGTAACTTCTAGGATATTAACACCATACCCTTCTAATAATTCTCTTTTATTAAACTGTTTTAATTGACCTTCGGACATCACTTTGCCCATACCACTAGGGTCAAAGTAATTGTTGTCAACATCAGGAGCATGCTGATTTTCATCCAACTGCAACCACAAATACCTTAAAGTATTAGGTGCTTGATTGTAGTAAGTAATTTTTTCACTTCCATCCAATCTCAATTTCTCATCGTCCAGTCTACACTTGATTTCATAATCTGCACGTTGTTGCCAATAATCAGGTCCTGGAGCACCATCAGCACCTCTATAAGTATTAGGAGTAGGCAACTCTTGCCCCAATTGCTCAAACTTATTACCATGATTTGATTTAGGCTGAGCCAAAACCATGCCTGACATGGCTAAACAAGCAATCAGCACCAATAATGTCTTTGTTGTCTTTAAGTACATAACCAAATGAATTGAATTTTTATACTAAGAAATACAAGTTAAAATAGTCTATCGAAAATAATATTAGTAGGCCTACATATAGTCGCCCATAAGTAAAAATTGTAAACAAAAATAACATCTAAGCTGATACCTGACGAATATATGGGAAGAGATCGACTGGATTTAACTTATGTGGGATGAATTTGGAAAGTTTAAAGGCGAATTTGGTGTAGGGTGTAGTGTGTAGTGGGGGCCCGACACCC
>JBCBCD010000578.1:0-5022 GCA_038530915.1 Bacteroidota bacterium | reverse complement strand
TCTTACTTTAGATGCCAATACCGCCGCTACAGTTATGTTGGTTTCAGGGGGATATCCTGAAGCTTATGAAAAGGGAAAAAACATGCAAGGAATGGATACAATTGACGATAGTTTGCTGTTTCATGCAGGAACTAAACTTATTGAAGGGGAGTGCGTAACTAATGGTGGTCGGGTAATTGCTATCACATCGCTTGCAAAAGACAAAAATGCTGCTTTAGCAATTTCCTACAAGAATGCAGAGAAAATTTCCTTTGAAGGAAAATATTATAGAAAAGATATAGGTTTTGATTTATAAAATTACAAGTAAGCTAAGTGGTGTGATAAAAATACGTAGTGCTTTTGATCGAGTAAATTTTTAATGCTGATCAAGACGGGCCCGGAAGGTGATTCATATCAGCTGAGGACTCAACGCAGAGCAGCTTAAAAAGAGGCCATCACAAAATGTTAGTTATTTTTGTAACACCACTTAACCCAATACAACTAATGAACAGCATAAAATCAACAATACCCATGAGTAATAATATTAATTATTGGTTCATTTTACTTTTTTTGGGCATCTCAACTTCTTTGATCGCTCAAAAAAACGATCCTGTCTTATTTACAGTAGAAGGTGATCCTGTAAAGGTTTCAGAGTTCGATTACATCTATTCAAAGACCAATGGAAAGAATGCCAACTATACCAAAGAATCACTGGAGGAATACCTGGATTTATATGTCAAATTTAAATTGAAGGTTCAAAGAGCTAAAGAACTTCAATTGGATACTATTCCGAGTTTAATGAAAGAGTTGGAAGGTTATCGTCGACAGTTGGCAGATTCTTATTTAATAGACAAGGAAGTGACAGATAAGCTGACTCGCGAAGCTTATGAGCGCTCAAAGCAAGATGTTGCCATCAGTCATATCCTGATTAATGCAGATGCTAAGGCTGGTCCTGCTGATACTTTAGTAGCCTACAATAAAGCTTTAGAGTTAAGAGAAAAATTAGTGGCAGGTGCTGATTTTGAAACAGTAGCAAAAGAAAATTCTCAAGACCAGTCAGCCGCTAAGAATGGTGGATATATTGGCTATGTTAATGTGGTATTCCCCAATGGGTATTACAACCTGGAAACGGCTGCTTATACTTTACCAGTTAATGGACTTTCGATGCCAGTACGCACTACAGCAGGATATCACATTCTGAAAGTGCATGATAAGCGTCCTGCTCGTGGAGAAGTAGAGATCGCTCACATTTTAATAAGAACGGAAAAGCATCCTGACGGTACGGATAAAGAAATGATCAATGATGTATACAGCCAATTGCAAAATGGAGCAGATTTCGATGAAATGGCTGAGAGATTTTCAGAAGATGGCCGCACAAAAGAGAAAGGAGGGTATATTGGTTTTTTGACCATCAATCGTTTTCAAAAAGTTTTTGAAGATGCTGCATTTGGCATTCCGGAAGATGATGCTTACTCTGAGCCCATCCAAACTCAGGTAGGCTGGCACATCATCAAAAGAATTAGTAAGAGGAGCATACAACCATATGATATAGAAAAGAATCGTTTAGAAACACTGATTAAAAGAGATGCCCGTCATGAAGCAGCAAGAGTAGCAATGATTGAAAGGATTAAAGTAGAAGGAAAGCTTAAAGAAGACAGATCACTCTTAGAATCTTTTGCAGATACTCTAAATGAAGATTTTCTAACATTTAAATGGAAATCTCCAAAAGAGAAATCAGATAAAGTTCTTTTACAGCTGGGTGAAGATTATAAAGTAACGATGGGTGATTTTACGGATTACATGGGGCAAAACTCACGCCAAAGATTAAGGCTGGGTAGAAATACGGCCCCAATTGTAGCTGTTACTATGTTGTATGAAGACTACCTGAACATGAATTGCATGAAGTACGAAGAAAAGCAACTTGAAAGAAAATATCCTGAATTTAAGCTATTGATGAGAGAATACGAGGAAGGTATTTTGCTCTTTGAAGCCACAAAGATGCAGGTTTGGGATAAAGCTTCTCAGGATACAGCTGGCTTGAAGGAATTTTTTAAAACCGTAAATTATAAATTCCGTTGGGATGAAAGAGCTGTTGCTACTGTATTTACAGTAAGACCCGTTTCTCAAAGTCAATTGACTGCGGTAAGAAAATTTGCTGAAACACATAGCCCGGAAGAAACAGTAGCAGAGTTTAATACCGAAGGAAAGTCTGTAGTGGACATTGAAGAAAAATCGTTTGAAAAGACAAAAACAGATCTTTTCTTTGATTCAAAATGGGAAATAGGAGCTTTATCGGCCAACAGTATAGTCAAGAGTACCAGAGCTTATACTTTTACAAAGATCAAAGAAATAATTCCTGCTACCAATAAGACTTTGAAAGAAGCAAGAGGTTATGTGATTGCTGAATATCAGGATCATCTTGAAAAGAAATGGGTAGAACAACTTCGCAATAAATACGATGTTTCTATCAATCAGCAAGTGTTAAAAGGTTTGATCAAATAATTATGAGAATATCTTTATTCATTTTGGCTTTAATGGCAATCACTATCCTTGCCTGTCAACCGGTAAACACAGTTGATAATGATCGCCTAATAGCCAGGGTTTATGATAAATCATTGTATCTATCGGATATAGAAGGCATGTTTCCATCAGAAGCTACGAATAATGACAGCAATCTGATCATTAATGCCTACTCCCAACGTTGGGTACGTGAAGCATTGATATTGTATGAAGCAGAAAGAAATATACCAACTGATCTAAATATAGATAAGCTGGTTAGAGATTATCGGGCTTCTTTGTTAAGGCACAATTACGAGCAAATTTTAGTAGACAGGCTGCTGGATTCAACCATTGTACAAGAAGAGTTGATAGAATTTTATGAGCAAAATAAAGAACAGTATCAACTAGAGACTCCTATCATTAGGTGTCATTTTATAAAAATACCATTACCTGCGCCTAATGAAGATGAATTGTATCAATGGTGGCAAAACCCCAATGAAACCAACTTCCCCAAATTAGCCAACTACTGTAGTCAATATGCTGAATCTTATCATTTAGTGGACAGTACCTGGCAGACCTTGGAAGACGTTGCATCAGAGATGCCATCGGGGACTTTGAATATTGGTAATGTTTCTACTAAAAGAAACTTTAAGTTGACTGGTGATAAGTACCTGTATTATTTCAAATTATTTGATGTGAAAAACAGGAAAGAAATTGCACCTTTGGCTTACATTAGAGAACAAGCACGCAAAGTCATTTTACACAAAAGAAAAATGAAGCTTTTACAGCAGAAAAAAGATGACATGGTGCAATTAGAGTTAGAAAGACAAAACGTAGAATTTTTCTTTTTAGATATATAGAGATAAAAATCAATAAGATTATGAAAGAGTTGAGGATCATAGTGTTCCTACTTGTAATCAGCGTTCAGTTTGCATCTGCGCAAAGACAAGTTATAGACAAAGTGATTGCTACTGTTGGCAGTGAGTTGGTTCTGTTGTCAGAAATTCAAGAACAAATAGCTTATGCAGCATCCAATGGCCAAGAGATTCCTGAAGGTGCTGAGTGTGTGGTACTTGATCAAATATTAGCTACTAAGCTGCTTATCAATCAAGCAAAACTAGATAGTCTTATAGTTTCTGATGAAGAAGTGGAAAACCAACTGGATGCCAGAATGGAGCGTATCCTGGCTTTTATGAATGGTAGTAGAGAACAGTTTGAGGCTTATTATGGTCAGACGGTAGAACAGATGAAAGATCAATTTCGTGAAGATCTACGCAATCAGATTCTCTCGCAGAGGATGAATCAACAAATCATGGCCAATGTAAGTGTTACGCCATCTGAAGTAAAAGATTTCTTTTCCAAAATAGAGCGGGATAGCTTGCCTTATTTCAACTCAGAAGTAGAAATTGGTGAGGTCGTATATAAACCTATTTTAAATGATGAAGAAAAACAAAAAGTAGTTGTCCAACTTACAGATATAAAAAATCAAATAGAAGCTGATGAAGTTACTTTTGAAGATATGGCTATGAAATTTTCACAAGATGGAACAGCCAGATTAGGTGGTGATTTAGGATGGGCTACTCGCGGTAAATATGTACAAGAATTTGAAGCTGCTGCTTACAAACTAGAGCAGGATGAAATTTCACCTGTTGTTGAAACTGAGTTTGGTTACCACCTTATTCAAATGCTAGGCAGAAGAGGTAACTCTATAAGGTTGCGTCACATTCTAATCCGACCAGAATTGACAGATGAAGACTTAAAGAAAGCTGAGTTATATCTCGATTCCATACGCACACTTATTGTACGTGATACCCTCAACTTTTCTTATGCTGTTAAGCGGTATTCAAATGAAGATGTACAGAGTTACAATAATGACGGTAGAATGGTAAACCCTATTACCGGTAATACATTCTTTGAAATTGGTGATCTGGAACCAGATGTATATTTTGCCATTGATACAATGTCGATAGGAAGTATCTCCAAACCTTTTGAATTTAGAGCTCAAGGTGGTGGTGATAGATATTTTAGAATCGTTCAGTTGCAGTCTCGAACAAATCCTCATGTTGCGAATCTGGCTACGGATTATTCTAAGATTCAAAAAGCGGCTATAGAGGCCAAAAAGAGCGATTTCATCAATGATTGGATAAAAGGTAAGGTAGATGCTACCTTCATCAACATCAATCCTGTTTATGTAGGATGTCCTGAATTGGAAAAATGGGCCGGCAAACGATCAGCGGTGGTGAAGCCGTAAGTGATCTTAAGGTTTTTTTCAAAAATAAAGACCAATTTTTCTGAAGAAAAATTGGTCTTTATTTTTGAAAAATTCAGCTTGCATCACAGCATCCTACTTTGCTTTCTTCAAAGACTCTCTTATTATATCTCTATCCGCTTCTGAAAGTCTAAAATCTTCCATAAATTTTGTGATTGAAGGTCTGAAATAGATGAAGACCATCAAGCCTACCAGAAAGTAAATGGTGAAATAAACTCTACTCTCTATCAATGCGATTACGATGGCAAAAATATTGGCAGACTCCATAAGTAGTA
>JBCBCD010000577.1:0-5025 GCA_038530915.1 Bacteroidota bacterium | reverse complement strand
TGTAGGTATATCCTCTTTCCTCTCTCTCAAAGGGGGATTATAGATTGGGAAAACATTAAGTCTGTAAAAAAGATCTTCTCTAAATGTCCCATCTTTTGTCATAAGATCAAGATCCCTATTGGTAGCAGCAATTATGCGAACATCCACCTGTTTGGTTGTTGTTCCACCAAGTACATCAAATTCACCTTCTTGCAATACCCTCAAAAGTTTAGGCTGCAGTTGTATAGGCAACTCCCCAATTTCATCTAAAAAGAGTGTTCCACCATCAGCCAATTCAAATTTTCCTTTCTTATCAGATATTGCTCCTGTAAATGCTCCCTTTTTATGGCCAAATAACTCACTTTCAATTAAATCTTTAGGCAGTGCTGCACAGTTCACTTTTATCAAAGGACTATCTTTTCGCCTGCTTAATCCATGAACTGCCCTTGCCAACAACTCCTTTCCAGTACCTGATTCTCCCGTTATTAAGACAGTTGTATCTGTTGGAGCTACTTTTTCTATGTATTCAAGTACCATTTTATAATTATCACTATCGGTTATAATGCCTTGAAAATTAAGCTGTGTGCTTATTTCTTCCTGCAAATAAGCATTCTCTTCTTCCAATTTTAGTTTCAGTTCTTCAATTTCATTAAATGCTATTTTTAAGGAGATTTCCAAAGATTTTTGCGTGCTGATGTCTTGATAAGTCCCCAAAACTTTTATCACTTTGCCTGTAGAGTTTAGGTAAGGCTTAGCAGTAGCATGAATCCACTTCTCTTTTTGTTTAAAACTCTGAATTTGAAAAACCATATCGTACTCCTCCCCTTTCAATAGTTTTCTCACTGCATTTTGCCAGATCGCCAGATGATCCCCAAGGATCTGCCGAGATAATTGAGCTGGTAATAAGTTAGCATGTTCATCGGTGTCAAATATTCTTAAGGCTTCAGCAGAAGCGACAAGATCTTGCTCTTCTATATTCCACTCCCAACCACCTACATTGGTAGCAGCTTCTGTCTGTTCTAATAACTCTCTATACATTACCGAGTCTGAAAGATCTCTTACTAAGCTACAAACCAGTTTTTTTCTGCCATTTGAGAAAAATTGAGCAAATACCTCCATTGGTGCTTCTGTGCCATCTTTTCTTCGGTGAATGGTTTTAAAATGATCTACTTTTTTGGTTTGAACCCTTTCCCAGTGACCAGCCCATGTTTCTTTGGTCGTTTTAGGGTTGACATCAAATATCTTGAGAGACTCCAGCTCTATTTTACTGTATCCCAGTGTTTTACAAACAGATTCATTGGCAAAAACAATATCTCCATTTTCCGCTATCCAAAAGAAATCATAAGGAAATCGCTCTACGCACCATGCTGAAACTTCTTCAAATAGATGAACTTGATCCATAAATAATCCTTTTTTAATTAGTCTGTAGCGTGAATAAACAAATTATTTCTCAAATATCAGAATTTTCTCAAATATCAGATAGCAGAAAATTAGACATTCAATGCAAATAATTGAAAAACAGCTATTTACATTTTTGGCACTTCCTTTGTCTTTAATAAATCAAAAATAATACATGAAATATACCCGAATATACAATGATGAGAAAGGGGAAAGTCATTTTGAAGAAGTTGATATTGCTCTGGAACACTCAGGTGAGATTGGGCATCTATCAAAAGTAATCACTGCATCAGGTTTAAGGTTCCGCAGAAATGATGAGGGTTATGATTGGGATTTTCATAATGCACCGAGAAGACAATTTATCATTTTACTGGATGGGAAAATAGAGATAGAAGTAAGTGATGGTAAAAAAAGAATATTTGAAGGTGGAGACATCCTTTTAGTTGAAGATACAGAAGGAAAAGGACATAAAACCAAACACTTAACCTCAATTAAAAGAAAATCAGTTTTCATTCATTTGGACTAAAAAATATACATCATGAATACGAATGACTTAATAAAAGGCTTACACCATGTAACGGCAACAGTAAATGATGCGCAGGAAGATTATGATTTCTATACCCATGTTCTTGGTTTAAGACTGGTAAAGAAAACTGTCAACTTTGACAATAATCAGGTTTACCACTTTTATTACGGAACAGAGGAAGGTACGCCGGGTACCATTATGACTACTTTTCCATACAAAGGACAAGGCGTAAGAGATGGCATAAATGGAACGGGTCAGGTTTCACATACTGCTTTTTCAGTTCCTTCATCTGCTTTAGCATTTTGGAAAACCAGACTAGAATCTTTCAATATTGAATTTGAAGAACAAGTAAAGTTTAGGCAGTCAGTCGTATCCTTTAAAGATCCATCCGGTCTGCTCTTAGAACTGGTAGCCAATGATGATGATGATCGTCCCATTTGGAGGACAGATGAAGTGGCAGCAGAATATGCCATCAAAGGTTTTCACCATGTGATCTTGTCTGTTGCTGAGTTAGAGCCTACTCAAGATTTTTTGATCAATGAGTTTGGTTTCAAAAAAGTAGGCACAGAAGGGAATATTACTCGTTTTGCCGCTCAAAATCGTGGCGCCGGACAATTGGTAGATATAAGTCTGGATACAGATAAACAAAGAGGTCTCAATGGCATTGGTACTGTACATCACGTTGCATGGAGAGTAGAAAGTGATGAGGCTTTATTAGCCATGAGACACCGACTGGTAGAAGAATTGGGGTTCAGAGTTACAGAAGTAAAGGATAGAAATTACTTCCATTCCATTTACTTCCGCATGCCAGGACACGTTTTATTCGAAATAGCAACTGTACCTCCCGGTTTTGCAATTGACGAACCACTTGAAGCATTAGGACAAGAGCTTAAACTTCCTAAATGGGAAGAACCCAATAGAGAACAAATCGAAAGTGTATTACAACAGCTTAATTAATAAAGTAGAACAATTAGTAAACAAATAACTAAAATGTAAATATCATGGTTAGCGGTTGGTGTTTAGAGGGGGCAATGAACCTCTAAGTTTCTAACCACCTAACCCCTAAACACAATAATCATGTCAAAACAATTGATAAAAGGATTGCACCATGTCACAGCGATGGCATCTAGTCCACAAGGTAATGTTGATTTTTATGTAGGTATTTTGGGCTTAAGATTGGTTAAAAAAACCATCAACTTTGACGCCCCTGATGTATACCACTTGTATTATGGTGACGAAACAGGCTCTGCCGGTAGTATCATGACTTTCTTCCCTTTTAGTAATATGCAGCCGGGAAGACATGGTTACGGTCAAGCAGCTACCACGACCTTTTCAGTCCCTAAAAGTTCAATGGACTATTGGTTGAAACGTTTTGATCACTTTAAGGTGAAATACAAAGTCCCACAAGAGCGATTTGATGATGTAGTAGTTTATTTTGAAGATTTTGACGGCTTAGGCCTTGAGTTGGTCTTTAATGATAACGATGACAGACCGCCATTTACATATGGTCATATTCCATTAGAGCATTCTATCAGAGGGTTTTACAGTGTAGAAGTATGGGAGCCAACATATGAAAAGACAGAAGCTCTTTTGGTCAATCAGTTGGATCATGAATTCATCAAAGAATCAGGTTCAAGAAGAAGATATGCGCCTAAAGGAGCAAAGCCAGGGCAAATCTTAGATATCGTATGGCAATCTCCTGGCCAATATGGTTTGCCAGGTAGTGGTACAGTACACCATATCGCATTTGATGTAGCCAATGATGCTGAGCAATTGGAAGTTAGAGATAGAATTATACGAGGAGGTTTTAGTCCTACTCCAGTAATTGACCGCCAATATTTCCACTCTATTTACTTTAGAGAACCAGGCGGTGTATTATTCGAAGTAGCAACAACTCCTCCCGGCTTTTTATACGATGAACCTATAGATAAATTGGGCGAAAGCTTGAAATTACCACAATGGGAAGAAAAAAGAAGAGATTACATTGAATCATTATTAGAACCTATTGTACTAAAACCAGAAAATTATGCATCGCCATCATAAAGATTTAAGAAAAGGAGGCAAAGCACTCGATCAAGCTCAAAAAGCCATTGTTATGGTACATGGAAGAGGAGCTAGTGCGGAAAGCATCATGAGCTTATCAGAATATCTCAACTTAAATGACTTTGCCTTAGTAGCACCACAGGCCAATCAACACACCTGGTACCCTTATAGTTTTATGGCACCAAGTGAACAGAATGAGCCTGGCTTAAGTACCGGACTGGAAGTAATTGATGAAACAGTAGAAGAGATCAAAGCAGCTGGTATTAAAGAAGAAAATATTTATTTCCTAGGCTTTTCACAGGGTGCCTGTTTGGTAAGTGAATATGTTGGGAGAAATGCTAAACAATATGGAGGGGTTTTCATTTTGAGTGGTGGAGTAATTGGAGCAAAATTTGACAGATCAAAATATGCCGGAAATTTTGAAGGCACTCCCATCTATTTAGGTTGTAGTGATAGAGATGCACATATTCCACTTAGCAGAGTAAAGGAAAGTACTGCATTGTTTGAAGAATTGGGTGCCAATATGACGGAACAAATATTTCCTAATGCACCACATACCGTTTTACAAGAAGAGATAGATGCTGTGAATGAGATATTGAAGGAGTAGGTTTTCATCTTGTCATCTTGTCATCTTGTTATCTTGTTATCTTCAAAGTAATATAACAGGATGACAAGATAACAAGATGAAAAGGTGAATTACAAGTCGCGTTCAAAATACAGGTAGAAATAAACCGCCATTCCGAAATCAGTAGCGTCAGTAGAAACCAGTCTCCAACCCTCCTTTGCATACTGATCAAGCTTTTCTTGAATGTCTTTTCCTGAAGATTTTACGATATGTTCTTTGTCTAACGTAAGTTTTGAGTAGTAAATCAACGATTCCAATTTGTATTCTTTCATTGTTCTGGCTTTTTTTTATTAGGTCAAAATAAGAAACAAAGCTGAACATTTTATTATAGTAGTTTCATTCTTTCCTCGCTACTCACCTTTAAATTACCATTGAAGCCAATATAATTATCCTATCTGACAACTACTTTACATTTAGACTATTAAACAAATTAATTCTTTACATGAACTATTTA
>JBCBCD010000576.1:0-5031 GCA_038530915.1 Bacteroidota bacterium | reverse complement strand
CAGATACACCCACATCTATAGAAATTACCAATAGTGATGAACAGAATGTTCCTTTTAACGGAGAGTCTGGAACGGTTACTATTTCTGATCAGGCTGTAGGTGAAAATGCAGTTACACTTAGTATTGAAAGCAAAGAAGTAAGTACTGGTGAATTCTGCCTGGATGTTACCTCCACAGATTTTAATGACATAATTGGTTTACAGTTTACCATAGATTATGATCCTGCGATCTTAACGTTCGTACGAACGGACAACTTTGGCTTAGCAGGGTTAGATGCTAATCAATTTGCTAATCCAAGTGCAGGTAAAATTACTCTAACTTGGGTAGATCAAGACCTTTCAGGAGAAACTTTGCCTGATGGTACAACGGTATTTAGTGTTTGCTTTACTACCATTGAAACAAGTGGTAATACCATGGTAAGTTTTTCAGGTACACCTACAGCAATAGAAGTAACACAAAAAGATGGCAACTCAGAAGTAGCAGTTGATCTGACCGCAGTAAATTCTACAGTTACCATCTCTAATGTACAACCACCGGAAATTCTTGAGCAAGCTACTATCACTGATGAAACCTGTGCCGGAGACAATGATGGTGCGATTGATGTAACCGTACAAGGAGGAACAGGTAGCTTTACTTATTCGTGGAGTTTTCAAAATGAGACAACAGAAGACTTAACTGGTTTGCCAGCAGGTACATATGATTTGACGGTTACCGATGTTAATTCTAGCTTAACTGCAACAAGGTCATTTACGGTAAATGGGCCTGCCAGTCCGATCAGCATAGATGAGGTGAACATCAATAACCCACAGTGTTCTGGTGATAATACTGGTGCAATCATAATTACTGCATCTGGAGGAACAGGTAATCTATCTTATACATGGAACTCTGGATTACCTCCTGGTGCTAGTCAGGTTAATCTCTCACCGTCAAGTAATTATAGAGTTTCTGTTGCTGATGAAAATGGTTGTAATGCAGTATCTGATGCAATAGAAATTGTTAGTCCAGATCCATTACAAGCCACTTATTCAGTAAATGATGTTAGTTGTTCGGGTAGCAATGATGGATCAATCAGTGTAAATGCATCAGGAGGAACAGGCAATTATACCTTTGCTTGGTCTGGTGGTTTAAGTGGAGATGGAAATTCACAAAACAACTTAGGTGAAGGTGATTATTTTGTAACGATCACAGATGAAAACAGCTGTACTTTTGCTTCGCCCAGCATTTCTATTACAAATCCAAATCCAATTAATGTTGGTATAGGGTCTTTTACTGATATTGAAGAAGGTAGTAATTCAGGTGCACTTGTTATTAATGTTGCAGGTGGCTCGGGTAGCTATACTTATTCTTGGAGTGGGCCTAATAACTTTAATGCTTCTACAAGATCTATCCAAAACCTATCAACCGCAGGAGAGTATTGTGTGACGGTTACCGATGGATCTAATTGTAGTATTGAAGAATGCTTCAATGTATATGAAGCGCTTACTTTTGACGATATCTTATTGAATAACACCTGTAGTGGAGTTTCTGGTGGCAGTATAGAGTTGATTATTGCTGGAGGTGAATCACCTTATAATTACAACTGGAGCAATGGTGGAAATTCTAGCTTGGTTACTGGTCTTGCTCAGGGTTCTTACAATGTAACAGTTACTGACCAAAGAGGGGTTGAGATCAAAGGAACTTTCGAAATTAACGAGCTGGATGCATTAGAAATCAGTGGTACTATAGTGGAAGTAACGGGCAATCCATTAAACAGCAATGGTGGTGTGAACTTGACTATTTCTGGTGGTAGACCAGGCTACACAGTTAACTGGAGCAATGGGGCTACTGGCCAGGCATTGACAAATGTGACAGCCGGTCAATATTGTGTAACCGTTACCGATGAGAATAACTGTACAATAGAAGATTGTTTTGATGTTACTTATAGACCTGAACCATTAAGTGTAACTCCAAGATTTGATAATGTAAGTTGTTTTGGAGAAGAAAATGGTAATCTATTTTTGATTATACAAGGTGGAGCGACTCCTTATAAGATTACATTCTCTGATGGTGAAGAGGTTGAAAACACCAATGGTTTGGTCAATCGATTGAATATTTCTGGCGGCGAAATCGGGTATGTCGTTGAAGATGGAGTAGGAGCGGTCATTGAAGGTTCAGTACTTATTCAAGAGCCTGATAGCTTACAGGTAGTGGATATCGCTATTACCCATGATTTGGAAGGTGAATCATGTACAGGTGTGATTGATTTGACAATACAAGGAGGAACTCCGGGCTATATTGTTAATTGGAATTCACCTAATACTGGAGCCAGAATCATTGGGTTGTGCCCAGGAGAGTATGTCCCTATGATTCAAGATGCTAATGGATGTACAGTCGCTGTTGATCCAATTACTGTAAATGAATTTGCCGTGAGCGGACTCATAAGCTCAGCAGATTGTGAAGATAGTAGAAATGGTAGTATAGCACTTTCTGTATCTGGTGGTGAAGGGCCATATGTATATTCATGGAGCAATGAAGCGGGAGAAATTATTTCTACGGATCAAGATCCGGGTGAATTATTACCAGGAGCATATACTGTCACAGTTTCTGAAACTTCTGGAAACCAGATTATTAAAGACTTTGTTGTTGATGCTTCATCCAATATTAATGTTGAAGTTGAAGTACTATCTGACTTCAATGGATTTACTGTTAGTTGTGCTAATGCTACAGATGGTATGATCCGTGCTCAAGGTGTAAATGGCGAAGGCAATTACGCTTATGAGTGGATGCGTGGCAACGTTATGGTAAGTACAACTTCTACTTTAGAAAATGCAGCACCTGGTGTTTATGAAGTCATTGCAATAGATGAAAATGGGTGTGTGGCTACGATGGAAGTTGAATTGTCGGCACCCCCAGCATTTAATGTGAGTAGCTCAGTTACGGATGTAAATTGTAATGGAGAAAGAGATGGCGAAATTCTATTGGTACCGGCCGGAGGAATAGGAGCAAATTATTCTTATTCATGGAGCAATAATTTACCTGCTAGGAATATTCAAAGAAACTTAGCTGCCGGAACCTATGTCGTAACTATTACTGATGAAAATAACTGTTCAGAAGAATTTACATACAATGTTGTTGAACCTGCACCACTTTCAATATCGGTACAAGCAGATTCTGCAACTGAAAGATTTAATGGAGAAGTAAGAATTATAGCTAGTGGTGGTACACAGCCTTACTCTTACTTCTGGGAACAAATACCAACAGAGACATCAAGCAGTGTTGGTGAACTACAGCCTGGTAGGTATATGGTCATAGTTCGTGATGCTAATGGATGTGATATCACTGGAATCGGTGAGGTTAAAAACAGAATTTCACCTTGTCTATCTGCTAGAATTATCATAACACCTAATGGTGATGGTCAAAACGATGCTTTCCAAGTAGCTTGTAGTGATTTATTACTCAACAACAATCTGAAAATCTACAATCGTTGGGGACAACTGGTATTCGAAGCTGATAATTATCTAGATGACTGGGAGGGAACTACTTCCAATGGTAGTGACTTACCGGATGGACCTTACTTCTATGTACTTGAATATGATGATCCATCATTGAATACACGTGTACAAATTGAAGGCTCTATTACATTACTTAGAGAACAATAATATATAAATCATTTCCGGGAGGCATTAGACCTTCCGGATATTTTCTTATTCCATGAATCACATTCAACCGATTTAGCTATGAAAAAAATATTTTTACTCCTTTTAATTATATCTACAGTTTATATTGTTAATGCTCAGGATGAAGCTATATTCACTCACTATAATATAACTCCAATATTAATTAATCCTGCTGCTGCTGGAATTTTTGAAGAGCATCAATTTCAATTGACCGCCAGAGCTCAATGGACGGGCTTTGATGATGCTCCGGTAACCTTAGGAGCTCATTACAACGGGCCATTAGGAAATACGGTAGGACTTGGTATTGGTATTAGAAGAGAAACAGCTGCACAGCTTTCCAGAATAAACGGCCAATTCAATTTTGCTTTCCGTTTTCCCATTAACGATAACTTCAAACTTTCAGCTGGTTTCTTAGCTGAAGTACAACAAATACAACTGGACAATGGAATCATTTCTTCGGACGACAACCTCTATAGTCAAGCGGATGATGTTGCCATTCAATACATGGATGGTCAGACCGATTTTGATGCAGGTGTTGGTTTCTGGGGGGTACTGAATGATCGTACCTATTTTGGTTTAACACTAGCTAATTTGGTGCGTGCACGTATTGATGATATTGTTACTAATAACAATACCAATCAATCACCTTTCCAGTATTACTTATTTACGGTAGGTCATAAGTTTGATGTATCCGGTTCTAACTTTACCTTGGAGCCTTCTGTGCTCTTCAGACAAGTTAGAAATGCACCTTTCCAGATGGATGTTAATGTAAAAGCAGGCTTCCTTGATGACCAATTTGTAGCTGGTTTATCTTATAGAAATCTTGAACAGGTGGGTGTAATGTTGGGTACTTCACTAAATAAGTTTAGATTTTACTATACTTATGATGTTTCTTTCCAACAGTTCCAGTCTTTTAATGGTGGTACACACGAAGTAACTGTCCTGTTTGCTTTGAAAAAGAAAGATAAAATCGCAAGTTATGGTCAACCACAAAATTAAAAACTGATAACGTTTTATCACCATATCAATAAGGTAATCAATTACCTATAATTGGAGATATTCAATATTTATTTAAAAGTTCAAGGGTGTAAAGGTTTAATAATTAAACCTTTACACCCTTGAACTTTTAAACGATCTAATTTTTTTCAAAAAAAATTAAAAATCTAGTTTTTTGGTATAGTTATTGATATATATGTAGTGACTTCGGTCGTAAGAAAACAAAAGGGAAAAAACAAACATACTATGAGAAGTCCTTTACAATGATAAATATATCCTTGTCAGCTTGAGTGAGTCGGCACAAACATATGCTTACTCAAGCTGAGGACTTCCCATCCTTTTTTCCTTCACATATTTTTGAATAATCCATTTGTTTGTA